>CAZDWG010000029.1:0-11111 GCA_964509005.1 uncultured Zetaproteobacteria bacterium | reverse complement strand
CTGAACTCTTTTGGCGAAACCTAACACTGAACGTACGCGTTTGCCGGATGAACCCGATTGGCATCGTTACCGTCTTCATAGGCGCAGGCTTGCTGATAAATGCGCTGCTTCAGTAGATTGGCAAGCACATGATCCATATAGGACGGGTGCCGCCGATCATTGAATGATGCCGCCAGGCGATCTGTTAATCCCATCTGTCGATCTACGCCCGCCAGCAATAAAGCACCAAAATCAGATGACATGGTGCCACCGTCAAAGGCCGCTCGAACGCTCATGCCGGAGATGGTGGGAAAACGCAGTTGTTTTGATGTACTCTTCGACATGGTGAACCTCGCGGGTTTGCTTCGTCCGAAGCTTAGATTTGAGAGTCGCCATTATATCAATGGGTTACGAGAGGTTCACCCCTTTTTATGAATAATTCAGGCGTGCAGGTGGAAAGAACGGGGGGCGATCAGCGGGAGGCCGGATTCATTCATGCCGAGGATGTGCGGGAGTATCTACTAACCCTTGGTATCAGCGAACAGCAGATTGCTATCAAGACATCGGAGAAGAACGACCTCAAAGAGCCGGAGAATCTAGATTTGCTCAGTCCAACCAATCAGATCCGGTTTATTATTACCAGACAGGCGTTACAGGAGGGCTGGGATTGCCCCTTTGCTTATGTGTTGTGTTTCCATGCCACGACGCGGGATGTAGTCGACGCCATCAAGAAGGGGTTGGAACAGGACGGCATGTCCGATCTGGCAGATCGGATCCGCGATGGGGGAGGCGGTGGAAATGGGGATGATGCTCCACGGCTATTGACGCGCAGGGGGCCTTATCGTCGACTCAAGATTTATCTGCCCATCGTCAACCGGGTGGAGGGCGATTCGGTTCGGCCACTGGATTACGAACGGGATATTCTCTATCGCATCGACTGGGATCAGGTGAATTTGAATGGGCTGGCGTCGCTGATTCCAGAAATGGCACAGGATCACGAAATACAGATTGTGCAGGTGGGTCTGGCGAGGGAACCGGATGCGGAGGGCTTCGTTGAGGCATTTGAATTGGGACGAGACAAGATTCAGGAGAAATTTGACCCCGTGTATGTGGTGCGTTCAATCAGCGACATCGTGCCCAATCCGTGGGTGGCGCGTGTGTATGTGGATAGACTCGTCAATCAGTTAAGCAGGCGCGAGATCAAGGGTGAGAGGCTGGGATCTGTTGGACATCTTGTTCTGGAAACATTGCGCGCCCACTTGAGCCATGAACGGGACCGGCTGGCCGAAACCATCTTTATGGCAGATGTGACGGCGGGGTGTATACAGTTCAGGCTACGCACGGATAGGCACAACTGGGTCATGCCCGATGAAATGACAACACAGCGCCCGCCAAACGGCCAGGAACTACGGCGTGATGATGGTCAGATCGTGCAGAAAAATCTGTTTGAAGCCACCTATAAGGACGATTTGAATGGCTATGAGCAAAGTGTCGCATGTTACCCAGGATGCTGGAGAAAGGCGGCTGATTGTGGATGACGCTGAGGTGAATATCCGAAAACTGCGTTATCGGCTCAAACGGCAGGGTATGCTGGAACTGGATACCTGGCTGTCGTGTCTGGAACCTGTACTGGGAAACCATGATGAGGAATTCAGCAGTGCGCTGGACGGGCTGTTGAATTGCGAACAGGACGAACTGTTGGCGATGATGCAGGGTCGGTGTTCCGTGCCTGAAGCACTACGCCCCTGGCTTGCGAGGAAGTGATGAAAAGAATCGTCCTTTTTCTTTCCCTGATGTTCATGGCTGGGTTTTCGGCTTGTATTCCGCCATCCGATACGTCAAAGATGGTTGTCCATGCCGGTGATGTGCCGCTGGTGATTCAGCCTGTTGAAATGGATATGGGCGAGGTGATGGAGGGGAAGGAAGCCAGAACCACACTGATTTTGCGGAACACGGGAGCGTTTCCCGTGCATGTGGAGAAAGTGACAAGCTCTTGTGGTTGTACGACCGCCAGTCCGGAAACAAGGGAGCTGCCGCCCGGCACATTTACGCCGCTCCATGTGCGGGTGGATACCACGGCCAAACGCGGACGGGTTAAGAAAAGGATTACCGTGATCGATAGTCAAGGTCGGAGAACGCAAGCATGGCTGACATTACGTGTAAAATCCAATCCGCACATGGGCGCGGTGCGGGGTAAGGGTATTTTCTCCGGAAAATGCGCATCCTGCCATTTTGACCCCGCAAAAGGGAAAGTGGCAGGGGGATCAATCTACAAGGCGGTGTGCGTTATGTGTCATGGCAAGGCAGGCAAAGGCGCTTATGCGCCATCCTTGCGAGGGCGTAATGCGGCCTTCATGGTCTCAGTGCTAGACAAAGGGTTAGAGCGACAAATGCCTTCGTTCTCAAGAAAGAAGAATGGACCCTTGAGTCGTGAGCAGATTGCAAGCGTAGCGAAATGGTTATCGGAACTGGACGAATAGGCATGATGTATGTATAAATACGCCCCATGAAAAAAAGCACCGTGATTGCTCCTTCTATCCTGTCCGCTGATTTTGCCGATTTGGGCGCTGAAATACGCGCCATTGACCATGGAGGTTGTGACTGGATTCACTTCGATGTGATGGATGGCTCCTTCGTGCCGCCGATTACCATTGGCGACAATGTCTGTAAGGCTATTCGTCCACATACGGAAAAACCGATTGATGTCCACCTGATGGTGAATCATCCGGATACTCAGGTCGAGGCGTTTGTCAGAGCGGGCGCGGATTATATTACCGTGCATCAGGAGGTTAGTCCCCATCTTGAGCGCAGCCTCCAGTTCATTCGCTCCTTTGGTAAAAAAGCGGGTGTGAGCTTAAATCCGGCTACGCCGGTATCCACAATCCGGCATGTGCTGCACTGCGTGGACCTGGTGTTGCTGATGAGCGTCAATCCCGGCTATGGCGGGCAGAAATATATCCATGCGGTGACCGACAAGATTCGTCGGGCGCGCAAGATGCTGGATGATGCGGGGTGTGATGCGCGCCTGGAAGTGGATGGTGGCGTCAACGCGGAGACCATGGCGGAAGTGGCTGCCGCGGGTGCTGATACGTTTGTCGCGGGTTCTGCGGTGTATGGCAAGCCGGACTATGCCGTTGCGATAGCCGGGTTGCGTGCTCTGGCCGACGGGGCTGGCGAGCGTCATTCATGAGCGACTCGGCGGGTAGCAAACGGAGGCGCACAAAGAATTCCCGCAGTTTTTTAGGGGTGTAATACTATTTACGGAAAGGCTATGCTTGCTCGTCTGCGCGATTTTTCAGTCATGGATGTCTTTTGATGGGGTAAGCATCCGTTCCTGTTGAAGTAGGCACCATGCAATAGTCGGTGTTTTAACATGTAAGGGGAGGGGGTTCCAGTATGTGGCAAAGAGTGAAGGTGCCTTGGTCATTGAAGTTTGGGCATATGTTATTGTTGCTTGCCATGGGTTTTATGCTTCCCGTTGGCGCATGGGCGGATGATGTCAGTGATGCGCCGCAGCCGATCTTATTCCCACATTTTATACATGCAGGCAAGTTCAAGATTAACTGTATGTATTGCCATACCTATGCACGCCGTAGCGAGGTTTCTGGCATTCCTCCGGTAGCGAAATGTATTGGCTGCCACCTGCATATCCCCGCAGTGCGCAATAATTCCCGTATTAAGAAACTATTTTCATACTGGAAACAAAAGAAGCCCATCCCGTGGCTCAAGGTTCACGATCTGCCGGATTTTGTGCATTTCACACATGAGCGTCATATTCAGCGTTTTATTTTCAAGGATGGCCGCCCCACGCAACAGGTGTGCGGTATGTGCCATGGCGATGTTAAAACATTTACGGTTGACCGCAAGATCCGACCTTTGACCATGGGCTGGTGCCTGAGTTGCCACAAACAATTCCAGGGAACCTCGGATATTGGTAAGCCTTTTCCTGCCAAAAACTGGATGATTCCGGTTGCGGCAACTGACAAGCCGATCATGCAGGTGGCAGATCCACAGCCAGCCGTGCTGGACCCGGAACACCCCGTAACCATGACGTTATCGCAGATTGACAGGCTCTCGGAACGATTGCCGAAGAAAGTGCGCGACCATCTGGTGCATGCTCCGCATGACTGCTGGAAATGCCACATCTAGTTGCCGGTACTCAAGGAGATTTGACGATGAGCCAAGATAAAGTGAGCAGCAAACAGGATAGCAGTTGGAGTCGGCGTGCATTCCTTAAAGCGATGGGGCTCAGCGGTGCTGGAGGGGCGCTTGTCCTCAGCGGATGCGGTAATACGGATATCATTAATGAGGTGGATATCGAGGTTCGCAAGGAAAAGGTGGAGCCGAATGTTGACCCCCAGGATTTTGTGCGCCCCGGTATCGAGATATATTACGCATCCACCTGCCGCCAGTGTCCGGCGGGTTGCGGTATTCACGCCCGCATTCGTGAAGGTCGCGTGCTGAAGTTGGAGGGAAATCCCACATCGGAATTGAATCGTGGGCGCCTTTGCCCCATGGGTCAGGCCGGACTTCAGGCACATTACAATCCTGATCGTCTCACCAAGCCGATGGTGCGCAAGGGTGGAAAACTTATTGAGGTGTCGTGGGATGAGGCGGATAATGTCCTCAGGAAATCGCTAGGTCGACGCAATGCGAATCTGGCATGGTTGAGCGGTGCGATCAGTGGTCATCATGCGGCGCTGATCAAGGCCTATCTTGAGGCCATTGGCTCTAAAAATCATTTTGTATTCGATACCCTGCCGCCATCCGTGGGGCATGCTGCCAATGAGGCCATGTTTGGCGTGGCGATGCCAAGGCTGGATTTTGATAAGGCGAAGCTGATTGTCTCCTTTGGCGCTGATTTTCTTGGCACATGGATGTCTCCTGTACCATTTACGACTCGCTATGCGGGTTTTCGCAATGCACCGCGCGGAACGCTGGTCCAGATCGAATCAAAAATGACGTTGACGGGCGCCAATGCGGATCGCTGGATCGGGATTCGCCCGGGCACGGAGGGTTATCTGGCCATGGCTCTGGCTTCCTTGCTGGCTCTGGATGCTGAATATGCCGGGCGGGTTTCACCGGATGTGATTGCATCACTCAAGGATGTCGATATTGATTCTGTTTCCAGCGTAACGGGTGTTGCCGTAGATCGCATTCATCATCTGCACCATTTACTGGAAAGCCATTCGCCAAGCATGGTGCTGTCCGGCCCCAGCGCGGAAGGGGTGACGTACGGGTCGGAAACCGCCAACGCTATTTTACTGCTCAACGTGATGCTTGGTAATGTAGGCAAGACTATCTTGCCTCGATCCAAACCTCCCTTTCCGGATTTGATGCCGCGTATGGGTGGATGGGCGCAGCTTAAAGGATTTCTGGATGGATTGAGTAATGATCGCTTTGATACGGCTGTTGTGTTTGGCAGCAACCCCTTGTATCAGGCGCCGGACTTTATGAAGGCTGATAAGGCCTTTGCCAAGGCGAAGACCCGTATCTCGTTCTCCATGTTTCCGGATGAAACAACGATGGCCTGCGATCTAGTGCTGCCGATTGATTCCTATCTGGAAGAATGGAATACAGCGATGCCGGCCTATGCGGAGAATGACGGCTATCTGGGTTTGCAACAGCCAGTCATGAACCGGGTTTTTGGCAGTAGCAGTACGCGAAGTTTCGGTGATTTGCTGCTTGGCGTACTTGGGAATGTAGACACCAAGTTCAAGCACTGGAAAAATTATGAGTCCTATGTGATGGGCGCTCTGATGGCTATGCAACCGGCGCTGGTGAACCCTCCCAAACCGACCGTCGGCGGGCAAACACCCGAAGAAGGCTTCAAACAAGGTATTCTCGCAACCGGGTTTGTGCATATGAAGGTTGATAAGCCTGTGGCGATTGTGGCCAAGGTGGCACCCGTGCGTTTGCCGGATGCACCAAACAGGAATGGACAATATCCATTCCGTCTCATTCCGTCGGCGCGTCTTGGCTTATGGGATGGTCGGCACGCGAATCTTCCGTGGCTACAGGAGTTGCCGGATCAATTGGCCGAGGTGGTATGGGATTCGTGGATCGAGATTCACCCGGAGACGGCGAAGAAACTTGATGTGATTACAGGCGCCGTGGTCAGCGTGACATCTTCAGCAGGCTCATTGCGAGTCAAGGTGGTGGTATTTCCGGGCATTCATAAGGATGCCGTCGCCATCCCCTTGGGGCAGGGACATACGGAATATGGCCGCTATGCCAAGGGACGGGGCGTTAATCCGTACAAGATATTGGCGCCGAAGTTTGACGGAAAAACGGGCGAGTTGGCTACCTATGCCACGGATGTGAAGGTGGTCAAGGTTGCGGACAGAGGGGCGCTCGTCACCCTGGCGCATGGAAAACTGGTGTTGGAGAGTAATACAAGCATTCAGGCCGGGCGCACACTGGTCAGAACCGTTACCACCAAAGAATTTGACCGCACGGAAGAGGAGGCTTAAGCGATGGCTCTAAAACGCATGCTTGAAAACTGGTCCCGTTTACGTTCGCGGGACTACTATAAAGATGCTCCTTACATGTGGGGGATGTCTATTGATCTCAACAAGTGCATTGGTTGCGGTGCCTGCGTCACGGCATGTTACGCGGAGAATAACCTCCCCGTGGTGGGTGAATATCACTACGGGCGTGGTCATGCCATGCACTGGATGCGCATTGAACGTTATTGGGGAGAGACCGATGGCGATGCCGATATCGACATCAAGAAGGACGAATATCCAGAACGTGGCGCGCACTATCTTCCCATGCTGTGTCAACAGTGCAACCACGCGCCGTGTGAGCCGGTCTGTCCTGTGGCTGCCACATACCACACACCGGACGGCTTAAATGCGCAGGTGTATAACCGTTGCGTGGGCTCGCGTTATTGTGGCAACAACTGCCCGTACAAGGTGAGATATTTCAACTTCTTTAATTTCTGGAAGGATTTGCCACACCCGCTGGAGATGCAGTTGAATCCGGATCTTTCCGTGCGCGACAAGGGCATCATGGAGAAGTGCACCTTCTGCGTGCAGCGTCAGCGGGCGGCCAAGAATGCCGCCGAGAATGAAGGACATCCGAATTATGTAAAGGACGGTTCATTCCAGACCGCCTGCCAGCAGAGTTGTCCGACGGAGGCGATTGTCTTCGGTAATCTCAAGGATAAGAACAGCAAGGTGAAGATGCTCTGGGTAGACCATGACGTTGAACTGAACCGTCATGAGCAGGATAATGAAGGTTCTCGCGGCTATCGAATATTTGAAGAACTCAATGTGGAACCGTGTATTATGTACTTGGATCGTGTTCGGGATACTGAAGCCTGATTTTTTTTGGCAGGGGTTGACGGTGCAAGGTTGCGCATGCGCGGCCTTGTAATAAAGGTGCAATAAAGGGTTAAAGAGGGGATACGCCAGATGACCGACTACACCATGAGAGACATCGAATGGGCAAAAATAAACAAGGATGTATTGAGCAGCCTTGAGAGCCCCAGAAAGTTATTCTGGATAGTCCTTGTCGTGTGCGCCATTCTGGTGTTGTGCGGCGTCGCCGCCGAGGCTTACCAGTATCAGGAAGGTCTGGGTGTCGCCCTGATGAATCGACCGCACTTCTGGCAGTTATATATTTCCAACTTTATTTTCTGGATTGGCATGAGCCACTCCGGCACCCTACTTTCCGCCATTCTTTTGCTGACCAAGGCGGACTGGCGGAAGCCGATCTACAGATTCGCCGAAGCCATGACCCTGTTCTCCATTCTTACCGCGGCTATTTTTCCGGTCATTCATTTGGGTCGCGTGTGGGATATGTACTGGGTGCTGCCCTACCCGAACGAGCGTACGATCTGGCCGAATTTCCGTTCACCGTTATTGTGGGACGCTGCTGCGATTACCACGTATGCCACCAGTTCGGCGCTGTTCTTGTACATCGGCATGATTCCCGATCTGGCCATTTGCCGTGATAATGCAAAAGGCTGGCGCAAGAAACTTTATACCACCTTGTCACTGGGATGGATGGGACGCGCGCGGGAATGGATGGCTTTCCGCAAGACCTATGTATTGATGGCCTGTTTCCTGGTGCCTCTGGCCGTTTCGGTGCATTCCATCGTGGCCTCGGACTTTGCCATGTCCATCGTGCCCGACTGGCACATCACTTCCTTTCCTCCGTATTTCGTGGCTGGTGCTTTGTACTCCGGTTGCGCCGCCATCATTACGCTGTTTGTCATGTTGCGCTATATGTTCAAGTTTGAGGCGTACATGACCACTGAAATCATGGACAAGCTGGCCAAGCTGACCTTTGCTATTGCCATGGCATGGAATTATCTGAATCTCGGAGAATACGCATCCATCTGGTATTCTAACGATATGTTTGAACATGAGGTGCTGATCCAGAAGTTTATCGGCCCGTACTGGCCGGTTGTGTGGGGTATGCTGTTATGTGCCACGGTGGCGCCATTTGCCATGGCCTTTGAAAAGTTCCGGCACAGTATGTGGGCTATGTTTGGCCTGTCGCTGGTGATTCAACTGGGGATGTGGCTTGAGCGCTTCCAGATCGTTAGCCCGTCGCTGGCCAGCAATCATGAGCCATGGACATGGAGCGTCGTCTGGCCTGGCACGGTGCAGTTGACCATGACGGCAGCCAGCTTTGGTTGGTTCACCATGTTATTCCTTATTTTCTGCAAGGTTTTCCCGAGCGTATCCATGTATGAGGTGAAAGAGATGGTGTTCCATCGCCGTAAGGCCAGTTCGCGCAGCGAATTGGAGGATCTTAGCGAGGTTAAGGATAAAATGATTAAAGCCGAGGAGGGTCTGGCATGAGGAGAAAGAAGCACTTGCTCTTTGCGACCTTTGGAGATTTCGACAAAGCTCGCGATGTTGTTTCGGAACTGAAGGTTCTCGATCTGAAGGAAATGGTGGTGGAGAATATCGAGTTGTATTCACCCATTGAACATCCCGAGGTTGAGGAAATTTTGGGGGAGTTTCATCAACCCATTCAACGGTTTACATTTTTTGGTGCGATAACGGGGGCGATTTGCGCATTTCTTCTGGTCGCGGCGGCGGCGCAGGCCATGTTTACGGTGCAGCCCCAGGGTGGCAAGGCGGTGATTCCGCTGCCGGCGGATATTGTGATTACCTATGAAGGCACTATTTTATTTGGCGTATTAAGCACCCTGGCGGCATTCCTTATTTATTCGGGTTTGCCACGGCGTTTGCATAAATATTACAACCAGAAGGTGAGTGAGGATCAGATTGGCATCGAGGTTCAGATGCTTCCGGAGAACAGAGAGAAGGTGCGTGTAGTCTTCGAGAAATGCGGTGCGCTGGAAATCAGGGAAGTGACGCAATGAAAAAAATTCTGCTGACGATTTGCATGCTGGCATTACCGACTGCGGTCATGGCATGGCCATGGTCCCGTGATTTAATGAATCAGCCCTCCATCAAGCCGCAAGAGCCGCCCATCAATACCTACCCCAAGGATTCGGTGCCCGTGGGCGGGCTATGGACTAAGGTGGCGGATCGCGATGCGGCCGATAATATGAAAAACCCGGTGCCCGCAACCAAACAGTCCATTGCCATGGGCCACGCGCTATTCATGACTTACTGTTTCCCCTGTCATGGAGAAACGGGTAAAGGTAATGGTCCCGTGAGTAAGGTGTTCGATACACAGCCTGCTGATTTGACTTCAGATTATGTGAAGAATGATCTCAGTGATGGCTGGATTTGGGGCACCATTACCTTCGGCAGCTATATCATGCCGCATTATAGCTACGATATGAATCCTACCGAACGTTGGGACGTTGTGAACTTTGTTCGCAAGGTGTTGGAGAAGCGAATGACGGCAACAAGCAAGAAAGAGCGCGCAGCCCAGGTGTTGTCGAAGTCGGCGAAGAAAGGGGGGAAGTAGGCCATGTCATCTGCAAATTGGGCGATATTAATAGATAATTTTTTATTCGCGCTGTATATACCGCTGGCGGCTGTTTTCTGGTCAGCCGTGTTACACCTCGTGAACGGAAAATGGCGCTATGAAGTACGTTTTTTGATGGCTTCGTCAAGGGCGCTGTTCCCTTTGGGGTTTATCTTGTTGTTGATCATTCTGGCGAGCGGTGCGCATTCCTTCCCTTGGATGGGAGGAGAAACCTTCGGTGAGCCTTTGAACGGGTGGCATAACCAGATATTCTTCAATACGCGGGAAATTGTTCTGTACCTGGCGGTATGGGCGTTTTGCGGCTATTACATAAAATTACAAAGAAAGGATTTTCCACATGCGGATGCTGCGGATCGCCGTCGTTTTCGCAATATTGCCTTGCTGGTGCCGTTTGTATATTGCATCTATGCCACCGTTATAGCATGGGACTTTGAAATGACCCAGTTGCCACGCTGGTGGAGTCCTATTTATGGTCCCTACCACTTCGTAAGCATGATGCGGATGTTCCTGGCATTCTTTATTATTGCGCTGTTTGTGTTGCGCCAACGGGACAACCTGAAGCGGCGTATCAATGATTATGTGTTTAATTATCTGGCGCAGATTATGTTGGCCCTGACCATTATTTGGACGTATGAGTTCTTCATACAGTATCTGGTGATGTGGTACGGCGATCTGCCCGATGAGATGGTGCGTTTCAACAATATGATGGATGGGCCGAACTGGTTCCTGTTTTGGGCGTTCTTTTTTATGAACTCCTTTATTCCATTCCTGATGTTGATTTTTTCGGCCATGCGCCATTCACCAGCGCTGATGTTAATTCCATCCGCCAGTATCCTGATGGGTACATTCCTGGAACATTATATGTGGATTATCAGTCCGCGTGCGAATTTTCTCGACCACACGCCGTTCCTGTCTTCCTGGGTAGATGTGGCTATCACCGTAGTTATTTTTGTTACGGGTTGCCTGCTGTGGAACCGCCAGATGAGAAAGGATGGTCTGTATTGGCAAGGCGAGGAGGATGAAGACAGCAAGGAAGGCGCCGCCGCCTGACACGATTGAACAAAATGTAAGGTGTAGTTTTACTACATCTCATATTTGATGTCCTCGTAAAAAGTCAGAAAGGTCACTGTTTGTCATTGCGAGCGTAGCGCGGCAGTAAATATTCGGCTAGGCCATTCATCAGATAGACACGATCTTCGGAGTTATTA
>CAZDWG010000028.1:0-11133 GCA_964509005.1 uncultured Zetaproteobacteria bacterium | reverse complement strand
ATAATTGCCGTAAACTCTGATTTCATAATTACCTCCTGCTTAGATTGACCGAACGTTCACCATAACCAGCATTTGGCAGCTTTGGTTGGCTGCGCTAAAATGGCGCGATAGCGACATGTGCAGCCAACCAAAGCTGCCAAATGTCTGCGTTTATGGGTTTGTTAGGCAATTGGAAACCCCTTTACTTTTCAATTGAAGCTTGAAAGCTTGTAATATCCCCTATAGTATCCACCCAATCGTGTTTACTTGAGCAAAAAACATTGAACGAGGGCGAAAAGCTAGCGGGCTGTGAGAAAGCGCCATAAAACATCATATAAAGACCCGGAAATTTAAAATTCTTATTATAGATAGGGCTACCACATTCAGCACAAAAAAACTTTATGCCTTTACCTTCGACTTTATATTCTTTTAGAGCATCCTTTCCTTTTGTTAACATAAGATCATCTTCAGACACAGCCATATAAGTTGAAAACGCGCTACCATTTCTTTTTTTACAATCATCACAATGACAATTGACAGATAATTTAGGATTATCATTCAACTCGAAAAGAACTGAACCGCAACAGCATGAACCTGTAATTTTATTTTCCATTTTTATTTTTTCCTATCCCTTTTTTATAATAAACCTATAACTCACATTTTATTTTTTTGAGCCTAACATTCATATAGACAGAATGGGCTGATATTTGGATATATGTAATCTATATAGCGTCATCACCTTGTTCCACTTCCTATTGTTTTTATCTCGGTACAATAGCCATAATACTTGCTAATGTCAGTCAAAATCGTGCCATGTTAATGTCGGCTTCCTCGCTGCCTGCGTTTCATCCAGTCGTCGGCGTATGGACATCACTGGCGCGGCATGAATCACCTCAATATCACCTGCCGCACATTGCTCGGCGATGTCTAGCATAGCATCGCAAAAGGCATCCAACGTATCCTTTGACTCGGTCTCCGTCGGTTCGATGAGCATGGCCCCATGCACAATCAGGAAAGACTGGCGGGGTCGGGCTTTTATAATTTGACATTGGACTAGGTTGCATGATGTATCCCACTATTTTATAGTGGAGGCATGCCCTTGCTATTTCTTGCCGCGTTATTGCTCTCCGGGTGCGGGGACAGCGTTCAACCTACTCCCGTCCAGCCCACGGCCCTCCAGGAGCAAAAAGCAAAAATATATGAACAGAATGCCACGGATACGGTTGCCGTCACCAGGAGCGGGAAAAAAGTTTCGCCCTTCAGCAAGTCCGCGCCTTAATCGTCGCCAAGCACACCGAATAGCATCAAAAGATTCTCGAACAGCAGAAACACATCCAGATACAGCGTTAAAGCAGCGGAGATGTATTCATCATCGGGATACTGCCGCAGCACACTGGATGTGTCATACAGGATGAAGGCGGAGAATACCAATACACCGACGCCAGACGTGGCCAGCGCAACCGTACCGGATTCAAAGAAGAAATAGTTGGACAGGCCCAGCACGATCATGGCAACGAGCCCCGTCCAGACAAAACCCTTCAGAAAGGAAAAGTCTTTTTTCGAAATAAAGGTGTACGCCGTCAACGCAACAAAAGAAACGGCGGTCGTCATGAACGCCTGCGCTACCAGCATGCCTGACTTGGCGGCCACCACGTGAATCAGAGGCGCAATACTCATGCCTGTGATGGCGCCAAAACCCAACAATGCAATCACATTGATAATCGGGGTGTGACGAAGCCTCTGTACCATGAATATGCCGCCCATCATGATAAACAGCATCATCCACGGGTGCTGATAAGGAAAAACCATCCCCATGCTGGCATAGGCACCGATACTTCCGGCGGCGATGCACAGTGTCAGCATGCCGTAAGTGCGACCCAGGAAACCGATACGTGCATCGACACGGGTCGTGGACTGGATGTATGTTGACATAATATCTCCTTTTAATAGAGCCTCTTGCAAAACTCTGGGTGGATGAGCGGCAATTCCACTTTGAGTCCATTTTCGGGATGAAATGAGGTGCATGGTGGTTCCATGGACCGAGATTTCAGCACGGACAAAAAGGCCGCAGGCCGTTTGGACGCCCGTAAGGGCGGGGCGTAAGCCCTGAGGGCCAACGGCCCGAATCAAATGGGCCAAAGTGGGGAAGCTGATCGCCGCTCACGAGTTTTGCAAGAGGCTCAATAGCGAATCTTGGGGTGGTCGTCCTTTTCGGGTTCGACAACTTCCGCATCAATAATATCCGGCCCGGTTCGGCCAGTCTGGATTGAATTAACGGGAAAGAAACGGTGGATAAGCCATCGCCTCAGTGGCGGAATCAGCAACAGAAAGCCCGCTGAATCAGTGATGAAACCCGGTGTAAACAGCAACACGCCCGCCAGCGCCAAAAGGACGCCGTGAAAAGCATGCTCGGCGGGGATATCGCCCGTGGCCATGCGCTTCTGGGCGTCCATCAGCGTCATCAATCCTTGCCAGCGAATCAGCATACCGCCGATAAAGGCAGTCAGCAAGCACAGGACAATGGTATTGAGGCCACCAATATCATCCCCTACCTGAATGAGTACATATAATTCCAGCAATGGAAGGGTGATAAACAGAATGAAGAACAGGCGTAGCATGGTCACTCCAGGCACAGGCATACGTGCGCGGCCACGCCCGTGGACAGAGCAGACTCGTCCACATCAAAACAGGGGTGATGCAGAGGATAGCGCGTAGCGGGACTGCCGCCTGTTCCCAGACGCAGGAGCGCGCCCGGTATCCGCCCCAGGAACTCGGCAAAATCATCTCCGCCCATGGAAGGCTCCTCAATTTCAACGATGGTCGTATCCGGCATGTATTGCGTCAGGCGAGCACGTACCGTTGCCATGGTTTTTGCGTCATTGTGTAATACAGGGATGGCTTGACGCATGTAAAACCGGGCCGTCGCACCCCATGTTTCCGCTGTCTGACGGATGATCCGATCCATACGCAGGCGAATTTCCTCATGCGTGTCCGGGTGCAACGAACGTACCGTGCCGGAAAAGCGGGCACAATCGGGAATGACATTGGCTGCACTGCCCGCATGAATCTGCCCGATGGTCAGCACGGCCGGGCTCAGCGGATTCACGCGGCGACTGACAATATGGTTCAATGCCTGGATAATATGGCTGCTGATCAGGATGACATCAATGCATTCATGCGGACGTGCGGCATGACCGCCACGCCCTTCTATTTCCACATCAAACATGTCCGCCGCGGCGCACATGGCGCCGTCTTTCAAGCCAAGACTACCGGATGGCAGATAAGGGTAGACGTGCAGCGCATGAATGCGCTCGGGATGAATGACATCAAATACACCATCATCCAGCATCATGCGGGCACCCGCCGCGCTCTCTTCCGCCGGTTGAAAGATGCAGGCAACATTCAACGGCAAGATATCCCGCATGCCCTGTAATACGACGGCAGCACCGTACAACATGGCCGTATGCGCATCATGACCGCAGGCATGAGAAATGCCCGCTTCGGTGGAGGCATAGTCGCATGTTTTCTTGCCGTCGTTGATGGGCAAAGCATCCATATCGGCCCTGAGCGCAACCCATGGTCTGTCTTCCGATACTCTGATTGTCGAGAGCAACCCATGACCGCCAATACCGGATCGCACGGCAAGGCCATGGTCTTTGAGCAGCCGGGCGACATGGGCGGCTGTCTTTTCTTCATGGCCGGAGAGTTCGGGGTGGGCATGCAAATGCCGCCTTAAAGCAATGACGTCCGGCATTACCGCCGCAACATGATTCATTAAACGGTCACTGTCCACGCAAGGGATTTTAGTCTGCAACAATGCCACTGTTCAAACTGCCCCTGTTTTGTTCGGGGTCAAGGAAAACACGCGCGACTCGCGCCTGCCCATGAGCACTGGATTGGGGCAATCAGGAATAAGCCAAATCGTTGCCATCATTCCACCCATCCTGACGCATTCGCCCAATCATGTCATCCCAGTTCGGGTACCCTTGCCGGATACGGCGCTGGCGATCCGCGCCATCCCCGCGGCAACGCCAATGCGTTAGCCGTTCCCGAACAATCGCAATATCCTCCGCTTCAGCGCCCTGTTCGGGGAGAATATCCAGGCGATTCTCAATCCAGCCCAGCACCGACACAAGGTTCTCTGTTTCCGGTGCGATCATGGTTGCATGTATGCCATAACGGCACGCGCGCCAGCGGTTTTCCCGAATCAGCGACGGGTGTACGCGAGGGCGTGTTGCCGCATGCGTCGCGGCCATGGCCTCGGCACGCACATAAGCAACATAGGCCGCAGTATCGGCCCGGGTCGCGGGCATATCCCCAATTCGGATCTCCAGGGTTCCGAAGTCCGGATGCGGTCGCATCTCCCACCAGATATCGCGTACCGAATCAATGCTTCCGGTCACCATCAAGCGGTGGGTGCAATGTTCAAAATCCCGCCAGTCTTCAAAGTAGAACGGCATCCCCCCCTGACTCAATCCCTCGAATATCTTGATACGACAGGATGACAAACCCGTATCATGTTTCGTCCAGTAAGGCGAATTGGCCGAGATCGCGAGAAAAACAGGCATGACAGGCAACAAATGGTTGAGCGCGGCAATGCAATCATCGCCGCTCGGCATACCAATATGCGCATGGATGCCAAAAATATTGAAACGTCGTGCTATCCAACACAAACGGTCGACCAGGCGACGATAGCGTACATCGTCGCTGACCGCCTGATCTTGCCAGCGGGAGAAGGGGTGGGTGCCACTGGCAAGCAGGGTGGCATGTTGTTCCGTAAGCAGAGTGCTAACCCGTTGATGCAGAGATTCCAATTCGGCGATGCAATCCGCTGTCCGGGTATGAATGCCTGTATTAATTTCAATGGTAGAGGTAAATAGTTCCGGCTTAATACGCGGGCTCGCTTCAATGTGCGAGAGGAGCTCTGGCGCGGCTGGAACCTGTGCGCCATCCTCAACATCCACGGTGATCCACTCCATCTCCACGCCGAGCGAACCCAGTTCGGAGGTGTGAAATGGCAGCGCAGGCAGACTCATAAGGCAGGTTCCTCCTGCTCGGCTTTCATGGCCTGTTTCATCATGCGGGCGCGTTGATGCTCACCAAGCGTATCTAGAAGGGCGATAATTTTCAGCCGCATGGCGCGGTTAGCGGCGCGGTCAGACGACATGGATATGGCTCTCTGGTAGGCGGCCAGTGCCTGTTTCACCTCATGATTTTGACGCAAAATATTGCCTTCGATGTTGAAGCATGGCGCGCATTCGGGTAACAGGCGTACGGCGTGTTCGGCATGGATGATGGCCAGTTGCAAACGATGACGGCTGGCCAGAAACCGGGCATAACGGATGTGGGCGAAGCCATTTTTTCGATCTGCCTTGAGTGATCTTTGATAATATTGATCTGCTTTCCTGAATTGTTTTTGTTGTTCGGCAATGGCGGCCAGCAGATACCAGGGGACAGCCTCTGAACGGAATTTCCGGGTGGCGTTCTCAAGCAACCGAATAGCGGATTCGCGCTTACCCTGTTTAAGATAAATAGCACTCAGATTGGCAACGGCGGGCAGATACCAGCCGCGCTTCATATCTTCCTGATACAGGCGGGTGGCTTCCTTCCGATGGCCGATACGCATGAGCAGCACGGCAAGATCGTAGCGCGCTTCCAGGTTCCTAGGGCGCAGTTTTATCTCCAGAGCCAATGCCCGCCGAGCTTCGGTTTCATGGCCCCCTTCGAGGAGACGTTGCGCTGCTTCAAAGTATGTTTCAGACCAGGCCACTGTCGACACCAGGCACAGGCAGGCGAGAAGCATCGCTTTGCATGCACTCTTCATAAATCGTCGTGACGGTTGTGGACAAAGAGGCAGACAAGAGCGCGGCGACATGGATAAATCATGCGAGCTACCGCCGTGCGGGAGCAAGGCCCATCTGACCGGTGGACAGCATCATCTCCTCCATGTTTCTCTGTCTAATGCGCGGGGAAGGCGGCACTTCCCTTTGTTTAATCATCAGTTTCCACGGATTACGACGCAGATCATCGGACAATGCATCCAGATTTTCCGCTGTTTTGCGGAACTCAAAAATCATGCGATAAATGTTTTCGCGGTTTCCCACCAGCAGGCCATCGAGATCATGAAATGTCTTTTTACCTTCATGAAAGAAACCCTCGCTGGCGCCTGCGGCTTTATTCAGCCGTTTGAAGGTCTGCCGCGCATCCATCAGCGTACCCGGCAATTTTTTCTTGATGACCCCACTCACATCACTCAAATTATGAATGGTCTTGTGCAGACCGCCGCGATTTTCATCGAGCATGGCGGTGAATGTATGGATGGCACGTTTCCCCATGGTTGTGAGCTGATGGAGATCGTCGGCAACGGAACCGGCCCTGGTGATCAGCATATTCAGATTGCCGCTCGGCACTGTAGGGATGCGCTTTCCCGGCGGTAACGGTTTTGTATCATCCGGGTCCGCACTCAGGGCAACGAACTTTTCACCCATAAGGCCGCCGCCGGCAAGCGATGCGCGCGTGGAAGCGGGAAGGGTGATGCCCGGTTTCAGGTGTATGCGCACCAGCGCGCGGTTGCCCTGCAGCGTAATGGATGCCACATTGCCGATGCGGACGCCCGCCAGACGCACCGGCGTTTGATCTGCCAGACCGCTCACGTTGTTAAACATAGCCTCCACGTTCGTTCCATCGTCACCGAATATATGAATGCGGCCAATTTTAACGCTCAACAGGCCCATCACCAGCACGCCAACAAGGACAAAAGCCCCCAACCTAGCCTGTGCATTCATGACGGCATCCCCCCATTTCCAAGGCACATAATCTATCCTGTCTCATATTCTGTCCCATAAATTCGTTACCACTCACCCCTCCATCACATGAATCGGCCCATCGGCCCGACCTTCAACAAACTGACGAACTGCGGGATCCTGACACGAGTTTAGCTCATCAGGCGATAAAATCCGATGAATCTTTCCATTCATCAGCATGGCAATGCGATCACCAAAGCGTCGGGCAAGCCCCATGTTGTGCGCAATAGTGAACGACGTGGTCCGAAATTCCTCATGCAGGCGTAGCATAAGCTGGGTGATGCCATCCGCCATAATGGGGTCCAGCCCCGCCAGCGGCTCATCGTAAAATACCATTTCCGGTTTGTGGCAGATGGCGCGCGCAAATCCGGCGCGTTTGGTCATACCGCCGGAAAGTTCGGCTGGCATGAGGTCTTCCGTATGCGAAAGACCGACCATCTCCAGTACAAGGCTGGCCCGTTTCCTCGCTTCTTTCTTGCCTATACCCTGCCGCAGCAGGGCAAACGCGACATTCTCCCAGACCGGCAATGAGTCAAACAGGGCAGAACCCTGAAATACCATGCCGATACGCCGCATCCGTTCCAGTTGTTCTCTTCCAGACAAGGCACACCAGTCTTCTCCATCCACCAGTATCTGGCCTGCATCCGCTTTAAGCAAACCAAGGATGCATTTCATCAGAACGCTCTTGCCAGTACCGGAAAGTCCGATAATCACCATGGATTCACCCTGCATGACGTCCAGGCTGACGCCATCGAGTACCACCTTGCCATTAAAGTTCTTCTTCACACCACAGACCTGAATTTTCGGCGTGTTCACTGGAACATCCATGCCGTAATGATATAGTCGGAAACCAGAATGCTCATGGCGCTGACCACCACAGCTCGGGTCGTTGCATGGCCCACGCCCTGCGCGCCACCGCTGCAATGAAAGCCTTCCGAACAGCCAACAACGCCGATGATGCCGCCAAAGAAGGCGGCCTTGACGAGTCCCGAATACAAATCGTTTAATTGCAGAAACATGGTCGAATTTTCGATGTATACCGTAGGCGTCTGACCAAGGAGGAATACGCTGATGCCGTATCCACCAAACATGCCAATGGCATCCGCCAGCACCACCAACAAAGGCATCATGAGCACCGCCGCGAAAACACGGGGCATGATGAGGTAACGGAAGGGATCAGTGGAAAGCGTCCACAGGGCGTCAATCTGCGCGGTCACACGCATGGTGCCCAGTTCGGCGGCAAATGATGCCCCAACCCTACCGGCGACCATCAACCCCACCAGCACGGGCCCCAGTTCACGCAGCATGGACATGGATACAACTGCCGCCACCATACTTTCCGCGCCAAAACGATGGAATCCAATATAGGATTGCAGGGCCAGCACCATGCCGGTGAACAGAGCGGTCAGTAAAACGACCGGCAATGACTGCACGCCGACTTCCTCAGCCTGCCGCAGAAACAATCCCGGATACCACGGTGGCGAGGCCATGCCACGAACCACTTGCAGCAGCGTGCAGGCATAGACGCCGGAGCGCATGAATGCAGCCTCCAGAAATCCGCCAATACCCTGAAGAAATTTCACATTACCGCCTTCCGCATGACACGCTCCCCCACCCCGGTAAACAGTTCATATGCAATGGTTCCCGCCTGCCGCGCCACTTCCACGGCTGGCACAGCACCCCCCCAGAACTCCACCGTATCATCGGCAGCAAGGGAAACATGGCTGACATCCAGTAGGCAATAATCCATGCATACGCGGCCTACGACAGGGAGTATAGCATCTTTGCCCTGTTTGTTCGCAGCCATGGCTATCCCGCAATTGGAGAGACTGCGCGGCAACCCGTCCGCATAGCCCAATGCGACTATGGCAATACGCATATCCTCCGGGGCGATAAAGGTGGCGCCATACGAGATGCTCTCCCCCTTGCGCACCGTACGCACTTGCATAATCCGGCTGGTCAGTTGCATAACGGGTTGTAGACCAAGCGAGCGGTTTCTTACCGGTTCCGCGCCATACAGCGCAATACCGGGGCGTACCACATCCATCACATATCCCTGCATAGTCACCAGTCCGGCGCTGTTCAGGAGGGAAGCAGGCACGGGTTCGGGCAGTACTGCCATATATCGGCGGAAGGCTTCGGCCTGCCGGTGGTTAAGCGGATGGTCCGGTATATCGGCGCAGGCCAGGTGACTCATCATGCCCGCGACATCCATGCCTTGCTCCCGGCACACCGAGAACATGTACACCACATCCTCGCAACCTAACCTGTGCATGCCTGTATCTACCTTTATCCAGACACGGCCGGTGAACAATGCGTTTTTGAGTGTGTTGATTTGCCAGATTTCACTTACCGTGGGGGTAAGCGCGGATTCTGAACACATGCTGGCGTCTTCCGCATCGAAGATGCCGGAAAGGATGATGATATCAGGCTTGTTTCCAAGGATGCGTCGCAGTTGCCAGCCTTCTTCCGCATCCGTAACCGCAAAGCATGTGCAGCCTTCGTCAAGGAGGGTCGGCGCGATGATATGCAATCCGTGACCATAAGCATTGGCTTTGACCACCGCCATGATCACGGCACTGCCCGCTTTGCTTTTCAGTACGCGATAATTATGGCGAAGATGTTCGGGATGAATGGCGGCGGTGGCGGGACGACTCATACCGTGAGTGTCGCCTACCGTTGCCTAATCGTCAAAACCCGCACGCGAAGCATAGCTCTCAAAACGGGTGTATTCGTGCAGAAATGTAAGGTTCACGGCGCCTGTAGGGCCGTTGCGCTGCTTGGCAATGATGAGCTCGGCCCGACCTTCATTCTCGGGTTTTTTATTATACACCTCGTCGCGGTAAATAAATGCAATAACATCAGCGTCCTGTTCAATGGCGCCTGATTCGCGCAGATCGGACATCATGGGACGCTTATCGGCACGTGATTCCAGTGAACGATTAAGCTGAGACAGGGCAATCACCGGCACGTCCAGTTCCTTGGCCAAACCCTTGAGCGACCGCGTAATTTCGCTGATTTCCTGTTCGCGCCGTTCGGCGTCGCGGCGTCCGCTCATCAGTTGCAGGTAATCGATAATAATCAAATCGAGCCCATCGACCTCTTTTTTCAGACGACGGCATTTGGAGCGCAATTCAAGCACGGAAATAGACGGTGTATCGTCAACAAAAATCGGTGATTCAGCCAGAGCGCCTGAATGCGCAGCGAGTTTACGCCAGTCTTCAGCGGAGAATCGTCCCGTGCGCAAAAGTTTCATATTGACACGGGCTTCACTGGCCAGCATGCGCAGGGCAATCTGTTGACAGGACATTTCCAGTGAGAATATCGCAACCGCTCTGGCATCCTCGGCTTCCATGGCTGCATTACGGGCAAGGTTCATGGCAAAGGCGGTTTTGCCCATGCTGGGGCGGCCGGCAATGATGATGAGGTCGCTTCGTTGCATTCCCGATGTGATCTCGTCCAGATCGGGAAAACCGGTAGGAATACCGGTAATAGCCTTCTTTTCGGCATAGCGTTTTTCCAATTGATGGTAGCCTGCCACCATCAGATCGCTCATCTTGCTGAAGGTGGGGCGCGAACGGCTGAATTTTTCCGCGACCGCCAGTACCTCCATTTCAGCCTTATCCAGATGTTCTCCGACATCCAGCCCAGGTTCTTCGTAAACATTCCGTGAAACGCTGGAACACACACTCAGCAATTCACGCAGCACAGCGCGTTCCCGCACGATATGACCATAATGTTTGACATTGGCGGCGGTGGGAATAGCGCTGATCAATTCACCCAGATAGCTCTCGCCGCCGCAGGGGTCCAGTTGACTGCGTTGTTCCAGATAATCCTTGACGGTAAGCGCATCCACCGGTTGTCCCTTGCCCGCCAACTCCTGCATGGCGTTGAAGATTAAACGATGACGTTCGGCGTAAAAATGTTCGGGAAGGAGACTACCCTCCAGCCGTTCCAGCGCCTCAGGGTCGAGCATAATTCCGCCCAGCACCGCAAGCTCGGCATCAAGCGCATGCGGCGGAATATGCTCCCGGATAGAGGTAGGGCTCGAGCCCATAAACTCGTTACTTCCTAGAGCCTCTTGCAAAACTCTGGGTGGATGAGCGGCAATCCCACTTTGAGTCCATTTTCGGGATGGAATGAGGTGCATGGTGGTTCCATGGAGCGAAATTCCAGCTCGAAAATGGGCCAAAGTGGGGAAGCCGATCGCCGCTCACGAGTTTTGCAAGAGGCTCCCTAGCCTGGATTATTGATGAATACCGCAGGTTAGAGTCCCGCACAAAAAGGCCGGGGACCGTTTAGGAGCTGTAAATAAATAACATGGCCATTTCTCCATCCAGCCTATGTACCA
>CAZDWG010000027.1:2609-11366 GCA_964509005.1 uncultured Zetaproteobacteria bacterium | reverse complement strand
GGGTGCTGAGTAGTTACCAATGAGATTGCATTAGCCATGGTTCCTGGCGATGGCGGAGAGGGTAAAATCACCCGCATTCTCCGGCAACCCTTCCAGTACGAGAATAAAACTACGTTCACTCAAAGCAGTGACAGGTACATGATCCCGCGGTGGTGCTACGTAGGGTGCATGGCGAATGTCGTCCGTTAACGGGGGCTGCGAAATCGATAGTTTACGTTCAAGCAGTAAATGTTTCGGATCATTCTTGGCAAAGATGGAAAAATGGATGGCTGGCGGGATAACTTCGCATTGAAGAAGATTTTTTACGCGTCCTTCAATCACCAGAACCCGGCTGCCATCATTTCGTTTAATCCATTGAGCCTGCACGCTTTTCGGTTGAATGCGCCAGTCCTTGTTGCGCACCTTGAGGGGCAGGCCCGTATTGATGAGCACGCTGCGTAACCATGGGTTATCCAGCCATGCATCATGGTTGGACCAAAAAGCGGCTACAGTGACGAGTAATGCCATGGCAAGCAGCCATGGCATGATACGCGCCCTGACGCGTGGGGGTGGAGGTGAGAGCAGATGTTCATCCGCGTGTGTTTCTTCCGCGGGGGCGGGTGGTTTAAGCGTTTCGCCATCTTCCCGCGCCTGGCCGGGGCTGAATTCAGTGCCACACCGGTGGCAGACGAGGATGGTTCCCTCATCTATTTCCCCGAGCTTGTAGGCAGCCCGGCAATGTGGGCAAATGATGAGCATGGCCGGATCATGTACCGCTCCACAATGTTTGTCAGCCCTTCAGGAGGATGGCGGATTTATCTGCCTGTCTCTCTGAAGGGCTGACAATATCTGAGCAGGCCGTTACCGTTTAGCCATGATTCAGACACGGCAACTCATGCTTCGTTACGCCACCGGAAAGACCGCCCTCTCAGGCATTACCCTGAACATTGCCAGGAGGCGTTTTGTCTATCTGACAGGCGAGAGTGGTGCGGGAAAGTCGTCGCTGTTGCGTTGTCTGTATGGCGGCATACGCCCCACATCGGGACAGTTAACCGTGCAACAGCTTGACCTGAGGACGGCACAGGCACACCAGGTGCGTAAGCTCAGGCGCAGTATTGGCATTATCTTTCAGAACCACCGATTGTTGTTTTCGCGCACTGTATTCGAGAATGTGGCGTTGCCTCTGCGCGTCCAGGGATGGAAGCCGCGGCGGCTGGTCGCTCGCGCCCGCAAGGTGCTGGGGTTTGTAGGGCTGGAAGATCGTTTGTGGTCGTTCCCCGAGGCCTTGTCCGGGGGTGAACAACAGCGAGTGGCGATTGCGCGCGCCATGAGTACCCAGCCCCCGCTGATTCTGGCCGATGAGCCAACGGGAAATCTGGATATCGAGACTGCGCGTCATATTATGGATTATCTGATGGATCTGAACCGGCAGGGCAGCACGGTGATTATGGCCACACATGATTTACAATTGATGGAGAGCCATCCCGGAGACATCGTACACCTCCATGCGGGAGCACTGGTGGAGGAATTTCGTCATGTATTGCCGGGAGCCCCTGACGCAAGCGCAAGTATGGGCGCGCCCACCACCGGGAGGCTGTATGAGCCCGGCGAATGAGCGATCCACACCCCGATTGCCGGGAGGGTTCTCCCTGCCGCCATTCGGCGTGCACCAGTGGCTGGCCCTGGTTACTGTCTGTGTAGCGCTGTGGGCGCTGGGCCTTTTGTGGCTGGGTATGCAAGCGGGATCGCAATGGATGGGAACATGGCAACACGATATCCGCTTCCATGTCTATATGGAGCACGGCAGTAGGGGTCAATTAAAGCATCTGGCGGATCAGTTGGCATTGCTGCCGGGAGTAGCTTCGACACGGGTGGTTCCGCGCCAGGAGGCTGTGGATTGGCTGCATGGCTGGTTGGGGAACGGCGCCGTGGATGAGAAAGAACTGCTGCGGGCGCTTCCCGGCACGGTGGAGGTCACCCCTGGCGCCGAGGCTGGAGAATTTCTATATTCGGACATTGCTGATACGGCGCGGCGTTTGAATGCCAGCCCCAATAGCGGAGAGGAGCATCTGGTTCAGGCGCAACGCTGGCAAGCGAATATCAAAAACTTGCTGTGGTTTGTTACCCTGATTTTGGCGCTGGCCATGAGCATTATCATTTCCAACACCTTGCGCATGATTCTGCTGGCCCGCGCCGATGAGGTACAACTGATGCGCCTGCTAGGCGCGAATGAATGGTTCGTGCGCATGCCATTTATTCTGGAAGGCATGTTGCTGGGCGGGGGAGCAGGTCTCCTGGCCTGGTGTTTGCTGTGGCCTCTGGTGCTCGGCTCTTCAGTCTGGTTTGCCACGCTGAACGTCCACTTGAGCGGCTTTGTGCTGCTGGCGCCGCTATTGTTGGGCGGCAGTATAGTGGGATGCCTGGGGGCATGGATCGCTACTATGCGTTTGTCGAGCGAGAATGCCTCAACCACTTGACATCCAGAGCCCTTTTCTCATCATTGGCACTCGGGCGCATAGAGTGCTAAAATACTCTCGGATAGATGTGATAACGTCATCGGGATACCCTGTGGGGTATGCGTCCAGGAGGTAGACTTTAATGGTACCGGCATTGGAAATGTCCAGCTTGACGCTTTTTCGCAGGGAAATAAGCCATTACCCCCGTCTTTCGCGGGATGAGGAATATCGTCTGGCTTGCCGCTGGAGAGATGAGCATGATCGTGATGCGGCGAAAGAACTGGTTTGCGCCAACCTTTATGCCGTGGCGGCGATTGCGCGTGAATATCGTCACTTTGGTCTGCCGGAGATGGACTTGATTCAGGAAGGCGCCATGGGTTTGATGCAGGCAGTCAGGCGTTTCGATCCGGAGCGCGGTTTCCGTCTGATGACTTATGCGTCATGGTGGGTACGCGCCGCTATTCATGATTTCATTCTGGATTCATGGAGTATCGTCAAGCTGGGCACGACCAAGCTTCAGCGCAAGATTTTTGCCGGTCTCCAGAAGGCCAAGAATGCCATTGCCGCCATGGAAGGGCATAAAGCCGAAGAGGTAGGTGCCGAGTTCGGCCTTTCAGCCCATGAATATCAGGAAGTAGCTACCGCATTTATTCAACGTGATATGTCTCTGGATGCGGAGACGGGGGAGGGTGCGGCGCAGATTGAGGCCCTGCCATCACTCGATGCCACGCCGGAAGAGATTGTGATGGAATCGAACTGGGAAGGCCATCAGAGGTCCGCGTTGTATTCCGCCTTAAATCACCTGTCGGAACGCGATAGAATCATCATGGAGCGCCGCCATTTGGTGGATGAGCCCGCGACACTCAAGGAACTTTCCATGGATTTCGGGGTGTCCATCGAGCGGATACGGCAGCTTGAATCCCGCGCCATAAAGAAGCTCAGAGAATCATTAAGCTGATGAATTTATCAAAGCGCCCGTAGACGGGCGCAAACACCAAAGGCTTACGTCGTAACTCACCGATTTATTATGGATACCTTCTTTAACTGGCGTATTTCTCCGGCTTTGAGCGTGCGCGTGGCGCCCCCAGGCAAGTCTCCCAGTTGCAATGAGGCAAAACTTACCCGGATTAGCCTGCGCACGGTATGGCCGCATGCCTTCAGCGTGCGCCGGACTTCACGCCAGCGACCCCGGTGGATGGTAATGGTAATCCAGCTATGCCCCTTCGTTTCTGCATCCACGATGACATCCCATGCTTCGCTTTTTTCACCACGGTCGATGTCGAGACCGCCGGAGCGGAGTTTTTCCAGCCCTTCAATATCCAGTTGTCCGGTAATGCGCGCACGGTAGCAGCGCGGAACCCGCGTGCCGGGGTGGGTCAAGGTGCGCGTCAGGTCACCGTCATCCGTGAGCAACAGCAAGCCCTCGCTATCCATATCCAGGCGGCCAACGGACTGCACATTGGCGGCAACATCCAGTTCGCTGTAGATCAGCGGCCTGCCCCGATCGTCCCGTCTCGAACATAACAGCCCGCGTGGTTTGTGGTACATGATATAGGTGTATTGACTAACGGGCTCGACCCGTTTTTGATCCGCCAGCACGACATCACCGTGTTTCACCTGGCGGCCCATATCTTCCACCGTTTCACCATTGATACTGATACGCCCGGCGGCAATCCGGCGATCGGCCTCGCGCCGTGAGCACAGGCCGGTATGGGCGAGATAGCGGTTCAGCCGTTCCCCGGTTCCGGCCTGTAATGGCGCATGATGCGGTTCAGCTTGTGAGGATTTCGATTTCTTCGTCTTCAGTGCTTGTTTTGATTTCATCATTGTCCATTAGATCAGTTATGTTGGGTAAGTCATTGAGGGTGCTCAGGCCAAAGTCGATCAGAAATGATTTGCCGATACCATATAAATGTGGTCTGCCTGGAACTTCCTTGCGCCCCAGTACCTTGATCCATCCCCGCTCCTGCAGGGCGGCCACCATGGCACTGGAGACTTTCACTCCGCGTAACGATTCGATCTCCACGCGGGTAGTTGGTTGGCGGTAGGCAATGATGGCCAGCGTTTCCAGCATGGAACGCGATAGTCTCGGTGGCCGCGTTTTCCATAATTGCCGCACAATGCTCGCGTATTCGACCGCACTTCGGAACTGCCAGCCTCCGGCCACTTCCTGCAAGCGGATGCCACGCTCGCTGTAGTTCGCCTGGAGGTCAATCAATGTCTTTCGGATATCGGTGGTGACCACAGTTCCAAGCAAATCACGCAATTTCTGTATGGAAAGCGGTTCGTCACTGGCAAAAACAACAGCCTCAATGCGTGAGGAAAGGCTCATACGGGTTTTTTTGGCAGGATACTGATGGATCCGAAACAGGTATCCTGCACTACGGTAATGGCCTGCTCCCGCCATAATTCGAGGATGGCGAGAAAGGTGACGACAATCGCTTCCCGGCCCGGTTGCACCAGTAATTCTTCCAGTATCATGCCGCCTTTTTTCAAGCGTTCGAGCACAAAAGCCATTTGTTCGCGCACGCTCATGGTATCCATCCACACATGGTGCCGTACTTCACCACCCACGCGCTGCAATACATGACGGAACGCCAGCAGCAACCCGTCCAGGTCGGATTCTGGCAGTGGCCGTTCCACTTCATGGGATTCGGGGAATACAGATCGAGTAAAAACATCGCGTTTCAAACGGGGAAATTCATCCATTTTTTCAGCGGCCGTACGGTATTGCTCGTATGCGAGCAGTTGCGCCACCAGTTCGGCGCGTGGGTCGATAGCCTCTCCATCCGCATCAAACTCCGGGCGCGGTAGTAGCATGCGGCTCTTGATTTGGGTCAGGGTGCTGGCCATAACCAGATAATCGCCAGCGAATTCAAGGTCCAGAGGCTTTTGCGCATCAAGGATTTGAAGATACTGTACCGTCAGGCTGGCGATGGGGATATCGAAGATATCCATTTTCTGGTCACGAATCAGATGCAGCAACACATCCAGCGGGCCTTCAAAGGCATCGAGATGGATGGAAGGCGACGACGACATGCCGACGGTTGCCGCGTTCTGAACGCCAGCAGTCATACGCGGTATCCCATTTTCAATGTGCGGCGGACCTTGTCCATGGTGCGTTCAGCCTCGATGCGGGCGCGTTCATTGCCCGCACGCACTACATCATGCACATCATCCATATGTTTGGCAATATCGGCACGGCGATCACGGATAGGCTGTAACTCTTCTTCCAGATGGTTGAGCAGTACCTTTTTGCAATCCAGGCATCCGATTGCGGCGCTTGTACAACCGTCATGTACCCACTTACGTTCGGTTTCTGTTGAATAGATCCTGTGAAAATTCCATACCGGGCATTTTTCCGGCGTGCCGGGGTCATTACGCCGCACGCGCGCAGGATCCGTCGGCATGGTCTTTACCTTCTTTTCCGTGACTTTCCATGTTTCGGACAATTCAATGGTGTTGCCGTACGATTTACTCATCTTGCGCCCGTCCAGACCCGGGAGTTTGGCTGCGGGCATCAGCAGGGATTCCGGCTCGGGAAACAGCGGCTGTCCCGGCTTGCGGTAGAGATGATTAAAACGACGTGCAACTTCACGTGTCAGTTCTACATGCGGCACCTGATCCTCGCCCACCGGCACGGCATCGGCGCGGTAAATCAGGATATCCGCCGCCTGTAGAAGCGGGTAGCCGAGGAAACCATAGGTTCCCAGGTCTTTTTCACGCAACTGTTCGATCTGATCCTTGTACGTTGGCACACGCTCCAGCCACGGCAGAGGCGTGATAAACGAAAACAGCAGGTGTAGTTCTGCGTGCTGCGGCACTTCGGATTGAATGAAGATGACGCATTTTTCAGGATCAATACCCACGGCAAGCCAGTCTACCAGCATATCCCAGATGGTATCCTTGACGATGCCCGGATTGGCGTAATCCGTGGTCAGAGCATGCCAGTCGGCAGCAAAGAAGAAGCAGTGATGTTCCTGCTGGAGTTTGAGCCAGTTTTCCAGCACACCCTTCATATGCCCGAGATGCAAACGCCCGGTGGGGCGCATGCCGGACAGGATACGCATGGGTTTGCCTTGAGTGTTTTCGGAAGTGGTCAAACCTTTATCCCCCTGATTGTTTTGCACAGCGAACGATAGCAAAGCTGTAGCCCGATGGCGATGAATCAGGCATTGACGTGGTGCGGACGCCAACTAAAATGCGCGCTCCGCTTCAGGCGGTTTGTTGCATATTTTTTTATGGCGCTTTAGCTCAGCTGGTTAGAGCAGCGGAATCATAATCCGCGTGTCCGGGGTTCGAGTCCCTGAAGCGCCACCAAATAAGGTAATAAAAACAAGGGGTTATGGCATTGCCGCAGCCCCTTCTTTTTGCTTTTTCCCTTCCGTGTCACTGGCGTGTCACTGGAAAAAGGCGAATAAGCTGGCTGTCACCGGAAACGGTCTTGTGAAAACCTCGGCCCAGACATGTTGATGTCACCGGTATCGCAACTTACGAATGAGTCGATGATCCGGTTCTGGAACGCACCCCGCCAAAAGCAAAAAAAAGAAGAGTCGAAAAGGCACCGGAGAGGATCGCTTGAGACGATCTTATCCTCGGTGTCTTTGATGTCTTTTTCGATGGACTCCTTTGCGAGCAACAGTGCATCCGAAGCGGCGAATCCGCTCCACAAATGACACCTAGAAATAGCCGACCAATCATGAAGTAACATAACCCAGTGATACCACATGACCGCGAAATCCGCGTTGGTCTCATCAACCAGGTAGGTGGCGTGAATGAGCGGGACGGCGGCGTCGATTACTGATTTAAGCGAAAAGGCTTCAGCCGCACTTTAGAACAGCGGCGCATGTGCTGGATAGTATTTCGACAGATAAAGGCGCACCTGCATGGCGCAACAAAGTGCGCGTCTTGCATCGGGGGCCGAAGCTTAAAGCGCCTCTCATAGCCGTCGAAGTGGAACATCAGGTTTATGATGCTCTGTTGCGTAACCACCGTCTTGCCATCACTTATGCTCCCCGCTGGCAGGAAGGCGAAAAGGAATACGAAATCAATCCGCTCGGACTGGTATTCAAGGACGGCATCAGCTATTTGGTGTGTTCGATGTGGGATTATCCCGATATCCGCTTGCTGACGCTGCACCGATTTACTATCAGCTGATATGAATGCCACCATGTATTCACGGCTCATCCAGCCGCATCTGGAAGAGGTGCTGGACGATACGCCGGTTGTTCTGATTCATGGCCCGCGCCAGTGCGGCAAGACGACGCTGGCGCGCATGGTGGGAAAAAAGAAAGGCTATCAGGCAGGAGAAAAATGAGCCGGTTGGAGACCGGCAGTTACCTCAGTGAGCCTTCCTGCGGCCATTGCTCCTTTTCCCACATTTTCTTAGCCTGAGTTCTCCTGCCTTGAGATTTGCTGTCTCGACAACTACAAATCTACCATAAACCTTGGGGATTCAGGCCTGTTTTCTTACTGCTATTCCCTTAACCGGACAGCAGTGTCAAGGTTTGACAAATCGCTTCCTTTTATGGCGTTTTTTCTCAATTCTCCTGCGGTACGCCTTCATTTCTTTGGTTTCACGAAACCCGTTCTCCAGAAACTCACGTCCATATTTGTTCAATGAATACATGCCCTGAAAATGGCATTGCCTGCATGAGGCCCCCGTCTGGCGTGAAAATGCCGGGTTGGCCAAAACAGGGAGTGGCAACCCGGCGGCCAGAAACAGAATAAAAAGGATCTTAACCATCATCATAACAGCCAACGATCACCTCAAAACAGCGCGAACAGAGTTCCTCGTGGCTTTTGTGTTTTGGATAGGCAGGCCTGCCTACGTTCCAGCAGCGCGGGCATTTCATCCCTTCCGCTGTTGCAACCGAAAGGTTACTTCCGTCGCTGACTCCGGCGACAATGAACAGTTGTTCCCATGTTTCGCCCAGCGTATCGGCAAAGTCGCGATCCAGGTTCGGAATGGTTATATGGGCGGCAATGGACGAGCCAATGATCTTATCCTTTTTGGCCTGATCCAGCGCGGCATTCACCTGCTCACGGAGGGTGAAAAAATGGTTCCATGCCTGGCCATCCACCCGCACATCGACAATATTCATGAACGTCTGCAAATGAATGCTTTCGTTTTCAGCACCCGGTAGAAATTCCCAGCATTCTTCCGCCGTGAACGGCAGAATTGGAGCGATCATACGCACCAGTGCATGCGCAATATCATATAACGTAGATTGTGCCGAAGCGCGCCGTTTTGAATCGGCGGCATCACAATACAAGCGATCCTTGATGACATCGAGATAGAATCCACCCAGTTCCACTGAAC
>CAZDWG010000027.1:0-2509 GCA_964509005.1 uncultured Zetaproteobacteria bacterium | reverse complement strand
CAATACAAGCGATCCTTGATGACATCGAGATAGAATCCACCCAGTTCCACTGAACAGAAATGGTGAATTTCCTGATGGATCTTGTGAAACTGGTAGCTCTCATAGGATTCCCGAACAGTCTTCGCAACTTGCGCTATGCCGTGCATAGCCCACTGGTCCAGTTTTTTACGGTCTTTCATGGGGATGCGTTTGCGGACGTCAAAGTCGGCCAGATTACCCAGAAGGAAGCGAATCGTATTGCGGATACGCCGGTAGGATTCGGCCAATTGTTTCACGATCTCATCGGAAATTCGGATATCCGCCGAATAGTCGGAAGATGCGACCCACAGACGCAGGATATCCGCGCCCATTTGCTGAATGATTTTCTGTGGCGCCATCACATTGCCGCGCGACTTGGACATCTTATTGCCCTTTTTATCCACCACGAAACCGTGGGTCAGCACGCCCCTGAAGGGTGCAATCCCGCGCGTGCCGACACTTTCCAGTAATGAGGATTGGAACCAGCCACGATGCTGGTCGGAACCCTCCAGGTAAAGATCGGCCGGGCTACCCAAATCGTCGCGCCGCTCCAGCACGCAGGCGTGAGTGCTGCCCGAATCAAACCAGACATCGAGGATATCCGTCTCCTTCACAAAATCGGAGCCGCCGCAATCGGGACAGGTGGCATCATCAGGAAGGAATGCAGAGATATCGTGCGCAAACCAGATATCCGCGCCAGCGGTTTCCACCTGCTTAGCAATGGATTCAATCACCGCAGGCGTTGTCACCTTATGCGAGCCACAGGCGCAGCCAATGACCGTGATCGGCACGCCCCAGTTGCGCTGGCGCGAGACGCACCAGTCCGGGCGTTGCTCGACCATGGCGCGGATACGATTCTCCCCCCATTCAGGCGTCCATGTTGTTTTTTTAATCTCTTCCAGCGCCTTATTGCGTAAACCATTGGTATCCATCGCAATGAACCATTGCGGCGTGGCGCGAAAAATAAGCGGCTTGTGGCAGCGCCAGCAGTGCGGATAGGAATGTTTGATTTCGGACGTTTCCAGCAATGCGCCGCACGTTTGCAGGTGTTCAACCATGATGGCATTGGCCCGATAGACGTGATGGCCTTCAACCACGGGCGTACCCGCTTCAAAGATACCGGTATCGCCGACCGGATTGAATGCCTCGATGCCATATTTCATGCCGATTTCATAGTCCTCCTGGCCATGACCGGGAGCTGTGTGTACAGCGCCCGTGCCAGCGTCCAGAGTGACATGGTCGCCAACGAGAATCGGCGCATTCTGATGCAGATAGGGATGACGGAAGATACGTTTATCCAACTGCGCACCATTGAAGTGAGCCACGGTTTCACCCTGCGCCCCGATAGCCGTGAGTACATCATCCTTCAGATCCTCGGCCAGAATCAGCGTTTCTCCGACTTGCAGGTTGGCATTGTTACCGGCATCGGTGATGTGAACAGCGGCATATTCGATATTCGGACCGACGGAAACAGCCATGTTGGCGGGGATGGTCCACGGCGTGGTGGTCCAGATAACGATGGATATATCACCGGTCAGCATGGCATGGATATCAGATAAATCCTCACCGGCGGTAAACTTGACATAGATGGAGTGGGAGGTGTGATCCTCATATTCCACCTCGGCCTCGGCCAATGCGGTAGCGCAGGATACACACCAGTGGACTGGTTTAGCACCCTTATACAGCCCGCCATTGGCTAAAAATTTGCCTATTTCACGCACCGTATCGGCCTCAAAATGGTAGTCCATGGTGACGTATGGATGATCCCAGTCACCGATGATGCCGAGGCGCTTGAATTCCTCGCGCTGCACGTCGATTTGTTCCCTTGCATAGTCGCGGCAGGCAGCGCGAAACTCCGAATCCGTGATATCTTCCTTTTTGCGTTTTTTCTTCTTGAATTGCTCCTCGACCTTCAGCTCGATCGGCAGACCGTGGCAATCCCAGCCCGGAACATAGGGCGCATTGAAACCCATCATGGAACGCGAGCGCACCACAATGTCCTTGAGCACCTTATTGACCGCATGGCCGATATGAATGTGACCATTGGCGTAGGGAGGACCATCGTGCAGGATAAATTTCGGCGCATTCTCACGCCGCGCGCGCAATTGCCCATGAATATCCGCTTCATCCCACTGTTTCAGCCGTTCCGGCTCCCGCTTCGGCAGATTGCCGCGCATGGGGAAATCGGTGGTCGGGAGAAACACCGTTGCTTTATAATCGAATTTTTCACTCACTATCGAACTCCATTAACCACCGCGAAGACGCGAAGTCTGAAAACACTCGAAATACTGTCGGGGCGTATAAACGGCCATGTTATTTATTTACAGCTCCTAAGGCCAGCAAAGCCGGAACCAAACAAGCTGTGCACCACAGAGGACACAGAGAGCACAGAGAATATCGAATGAGGAAAAATGCACAGTTTATTCTCAAGTTTTGTTTCCTCTGTGTATCTCTGTGCTCTCTGTGGTGAAATATCTTGTGCATTTTGCAT
>CAZDWG010000026.1:0-11446 GCA_964509005.1 uncultured Zetaproteobacteria bacterium | reverse complement strand
GACCGTCAGCGGCCCCGCCCATACCACATTGATCCACCCCATAAACACCATAAGAACCATCTGTAGCACAACGAATCGTTTTGCGGATGGCCTCATTAAAAGCTGCATAAGTTCATTCATGTTCAATCAGCTTAAAGTGCCGCATATTGTGTACCCGGCATGCAAAGAAAGCTTCTTATCAGATCTGCTTTCTTCTGAATGATTGTCATTACAGAGAGAATCGCCTTTGCCATCTCTTCTTTACTGCGGATGGTCATTTTCCCAATCTCGCGTTTCGCATAATTCCAAACCTGTTCATCCGGATTCAACTCCGGCGAGTAAGCCGGAAGAAAAGCCATCATGATATTTCCTCGCTGTTCTTTCAAAAACGCTTGAACCATCTTGCTATGATGATAACGGGCATTGTCAGCAACAACAAAAACAGGACAGCCTGCGTCATGCCTTAGCTTCTTTAAGAATTCAATGAATTGCTCTGAATTCATACGATCTTCTATGACTTCAAAATGCATATCTCCTCTGGGAGAGACTGCACTCACCAGTTTAAAACCAAAACGACCTCCGCTATCTTTTACGACAGGCGTTTTACCTCTCCTGCCCCATATCGTCCCCCGGTGGGCATCGCTGCGAAAGGCTGCTGCATCTACAAAGTAGATACGTGCATTGTATTTCTTGGCTTCTATAACCGTATCCGGGTAAGTTTGCTCCAGATATGTAGTCATTGCCCTTTTATCCTGTTTGTATGACTTGTGCAGCGGACGCTGTGGCGTTAAACCAATGTGGTGGAGTAAACGACACACAGAACTTTTACTTATTTCTATATCTCGTTCCTGCGCCAACACCGCCCGCATGTTATTGAGTGTCCAAAGACAGAAATCCAGTTTATAGTTTAAAGGGCTTCCCAGTGTTATAGCATCGTAAAGCCACTTCAGGTCAGCGCCTGTTACTTTGCTTGGCCGACCTTGCCGACTACCTTCATTTAATGCCTGCCAACCACCATTGCGATAGCGCGCTAACCAGTTAAAAGCTGTCCTCTGAGTTATCTTGTGAATGCGTGCAACCAAGCCAACCGCCTGTTTTCTCAGAATGATTGCCTCAACAACCGATCTTCTCTTTAGGTTCCGAGCATCTGATTTGTTCATGCTCATATCCTATCAGCTTCTTAGCCTTTGTGAAAGAATTTATGCAACTATTAATAACACGACACCCTCGTCATGTGGTATGGCTATTTTTCAAACCATCAGCGGCTTTTTTCCGTTCAATCAGCAATGCCGCGAACGACAAACCAAGTAAAATCATAAATGGCTCCATGATGCGCACGATAATGAATGTGTTGGATCCGATGGCGTGCACCATCAAGCCGCCAAAACCGCACAAGGTACCCAGCGCCATTCCCTTGAGAGCGGGATCGGACAAGTCCCTGTAACAGATCCTGAGCAACACCCATATACGGCGCAACAACCATAAAAACAAAGCCAGACCCACAATTCCGGTTTCGTAGAGTACGCGAGGATATTGTCCATCCATAAAACGCCCCCCGGTTACACCAACGCCCAGCAAGGGGTGTTTAAAAACATCCACAGTGAATACATGGGTCAATGAATGCAAACGCGCACTGGTCGATGTATCAATGCGCACCCCCCCCACTTTGATCTGACCGCTTTGTTGTCTTTGCTCAAAGGTATAGGCCACTCGATTGACGACATCCCCCGGCAGGATGAAAGGCAATAAAAACATAGCCGCGAGAGTGAAACCAATTAAAAAACGTTTATGCTGGGAAAGTAAAATAAACAGGCCAATCATCGCTACAAAAGCAAGATAGGATGAACGCGATTGCGTAAATGCCAATGGTGGGAGAATAAGCGCCATCAATCCTACCCAGCGCCAGCGCTTCATTTTATCAACCTCGTTAAGGAATAGCCCCAGCACCACCGCAAACATGAGCACCAGATAACCGCCAAATGTGTTCGGCTCGCCGACCTTTCCCTCGAACAGCGCAGTCACCCGTCCGCCGCCGGGGATTTGCGTAATTCCAGCGATGCTGATTACAAAACAGGTAAATAACATCACCATGATATAACGCTTAATCACCGCTTCCTCATGCGTCTGGTTAACAATGACATAAAACAACACAAAGTATTCGAGATATTTCAACACAAAGAAGAAGCCAAAGATACCCACGCGCCCGGTGGAAAAGCCAACAATGGTCGCCAGCAACGTAGCCAGCCAGTACCAGACAATCGGCTGATTGATCGGCGTACTCCGCACCAGCCCCAATCCCTTGCTCGCCGCCATGCGAAATAGCCAGGTCAGACTAATGATGGTCAGTAATATGTCTTCCAGCCTGAGCGTAATACCGCGTGAAGCTGTCGTTGACGTCGCTACCGTCGTTGCACCGCCAATCTGTATCTCGGGAGATAACAGCGTGGACAGAATGAGTAGATATAGCGTCAGTTCAACACTGGTAAAGGCAACCACCACCAACATGATTCCACCACACGCCATCACGATCATTCGCCCTGATGTCGGCTCAATCAGATAGACTGGATACAACAGGAGCGCCGTTACCATAAGCGTGATTAACACCACGGGGGGCACAGGCACGCGAACCCTCAGAGCACTCATGGGTTTTCACTCATTCCATGTACGCGCTTTCCTTGCCACATTCCGTTCAATTGGCGCTGTCCCTGCCGAGCAACACATTCATCATAAATCCGATAGCTAGCCTGCATTATTCATAAATGCTGCCGCACCCTTGCTTCGCACCGAATCCCTCGTCGGTCATTCGTATGCATGGCTACGATCTCCTTCCTCGGCATCCGTTGCAAATAAAGGTCCGGTGCAATCATCACGGCGATTCATGAATAATGCAGGCTAGATTTTTTCCCTTCGCCCCCGCATCCACTCTCGTGCATAATCACTGTACTTCTGGAACAGGTTGGCATGACCTTCATCATGTTCGTCATGCCCATAATAGCGGTCTACTTTACCCTTGGTGAAATCAGATGAAACCTCGCCACGGACGCCATTAAGGACCACGCCAGCGACATTTCCGCCGACGGCATCGACGCTCTTCTTCGCACGCCGTAATGCACCGCGCGTGACTGTACCCATATGATAAACAAGCAAAACACCATCCACTTCACCAGCCACGACATTCGCATCCGCTGTGTGCAACAACGACGGCATATCGACAATCACCATGTCATATTCTTGCCGCGCCTGTCCAAGTAATTCCGTCATGGCGGGAATGGCAAGCAAATCGGATGGATTCGTCACGTTACGACCACAAGTCAGAATATCCAGTTGGTCCAGACCGGGGGTCATCAGGGCATGATCCACACCGAAATCTCCCAGCATCACATCGGAAATATGCCGCGTGGCATCCTGCCATGAAAGTTGCCCCAACAGATACTCGCTCAAACCCGGCTCGCGCTCCAGGCCAAACATTTCATGCTGCACAGGATCGCGCATATTCGCGTCAATCAACAATACGCGAGCGCCCTGTTGTGCTAAAACCACGGCCAGATTGGCCGATACCGTGCTTTTCCCTTCCTTGATGGTCGCACTGGTAATCACAATCACGCGATATTTCCCCAATTGCGAAAAAATCAGATTGGTGCGTATCCCGCGATAGGACTCAGCCATAGCGGAGGTCGGTGCAAAATGCGTAAGCAAACGCATTTGTCGCTCCAGTTCATCGCCACTGCTTGCCAGCCCCTCCATATCGGAGAACATATCTACCGCTTCTTCATGCGCCAGATGCTGGATGGAGCCGATAACCGGCACCTCAAGGGAGGCTTCCACTTCCTCCATGGAGCCCACGGAAGTATCCATGGATTCCAGCACAAGTGAAATAACCAGGCCCAGCACGAGGCCGAGAATGAATCCGGCAACAATGGTCTGGCCCGTATGCACCGGGTTAATACGTTTATGTGAGATTAGCGCAGGATGCAGCAGACTGACTTCATCCACCTTCTCCGCCGCCCTGATCTGAACTTCCTGATATTTTTTCTCCAGCATGTCATATAGAGCCGTATTGGTGTTGGTATTGCGTTCCAGGCGGTTTAATTCCAGCACCTGTTCCGGCACCCCCTGAAATTTCCGCTCCGCGTCGTCAATGCTTTTTTGTAAATCACCCATACGTTGCCGGGTCATACTCACCTGCTGGTCCAGTTCACTCACCATGCTGGCGAGAATATCCGCAGCCTGCGAATCCAATTCCTTGATTTCAGGATGCTGATCAGTAAAAACGGATAATAGCGCCGTACGCTTCAACGCCATCTCCACCAGCCGCTTGTTCAGCAGATCAAAATACTGGCTAACCTTGCCTGAAACCGACACGGCCTTGTGATCCCATCCGCCCCGCTGGACGCGCTCTTTGAGTTGCACCATGGCAAAGTGGAGGTCATTCAAATGCCCTGACTGGCGGCGAAATTCCTGTTCAAGGTCAGCGACCACCTTGCCCATCACTTTGGATCCTTCTCCTGCATTCGAAAGGTTATTTTTTTCGCGGTAATGCCTCAGGTCTTCCTCGGATTTTCTCAGACGATGGCCTATCAGAACCAATTGTTGCTGAATGAATTGCTTGGCATCCATCACACGTTTATTCTTCTCCCTGGCATCATAAGCGCGGAATTCCACGGCTACGGCCTGGGCCAGGTCGCGGGCAAATTCAGCACTGGATGACGTCGTCTTGATGGTAAGGATACTGCTTAACCCTTCCCGCACCGCGCTCACATCTTCTTTGAGGTCAAGCACCACGTTCATATAGGACGGATTGGCACGTATTTCAGCGCTCGTCAGATGCTTCGGAATCAGGCCCAGGCGCTTGGCGACCATTTGCACCAGGGCATACGATTTCACCAACGCAAGCTGCGTACTCATATTATCCACGGGACTGAATGAAACATTTCGTAACAGCAAACCTGCGATATCGGTAGATTGCGTTATTTTTACCGAAGCACTGGAAGCATACAAGGGTGGTGGCTGCGTCATCCAGGTAATCAGCCAGCCAAATACGCCCAAAAAGCAGGCACAACCCAGAATGACCCAGCGCCGACGAAGAATAATCTGCCAGTATTCATCCAGATTAAGTTCGTAGCCAGCGGCTGTAGAAATTGAATCCGTCATGGCCGGGCAAGCGCCTTGTTGAGGAAACGAATGGTTTGATACTGATCCACTGCCGACAATGGTTTGAACAACAGCAAATCCAGCGACGGCGTAATATCCTTGATATATTGATTCCAGTTGCCAATAGGGCTACGCGGCACAATGATCACATCCTTGTTTTGCAGCGCCAGATTCTGCGTCAGATCTCCCTGTTCCAATAAACGGTCGAAATTTACGGCCATAATCAATGGCTTGTCGCGATTCGCCCGAATGACCCGAATATCGGGGTAATAAGGGTTTTTTCCAAAGCCACCACTTTTTGAGATCGCATCCAGCAAATTGATATTGCCATCATACTCCACGAGTCCCGGTTTCTTCACCTGTCCCAACACATAGACCCGCCGTTTGGAGTGCGTCGTTGACGGGACAAAAATCGTATCCCCGTTCTTGACAATAGCATTCTCACGCCAGTCCGCCTGTTTGATGGCGCGGTCCAGGTTCAGGATAATGGTCTTGCCACTGCGGATCAACTGCACCTTGGTCAAATCAGCACTCTTCATCGGTCCGCCCACGCGCGAGATGAAGTCCACCAGGGTCTCTTTGCCGATGAGGAAGTAGGTGCCCGGCCCTGTCGGCTGACGCGTAAGATCCCGAATCCGGCCAAAAATAGTCGCAGTCTTGCTGTGCGGCCTGAGTACGAGTACGTCCACCCTTGGATGGCGCACAAACGTCTTCAACAACTGCGTCATGGACGCATCAATCTCGCTCGGTGTCAGCGTATTCACAGGCACAGCCTCAAAGAAGGGCAAGGATACGGTGCCATTGACCTGTACTGTGACTTTATATGTTTTGGGTAGACCCCCTTGCCACATCGTAATGGACAGTAAATCTCCGGGCCCAACCCTGTATTCCGCAACACCGTTAATCGTCTTGAACGTCTTGCTTTCCTTAACATGGTACAGGTCGCCATGCGGAGGCGCCTTCACGAAGGAAGGAATGCGTGCGGCGCGAAGCGGATAGGCCTGCACCCAGGCGTGGCGATTCTGGCTCAAGGCTTCCGGATCCATGCCGGGCGGTAGTGGATCCTTGTCTCCCAGCGCCTCAATACTCATGTGCGAAGCAGGAATGCCGTGTTGGCGCAATATGGCCGCCACCGATTCCGCGCGTGCCCTGGAAAGCGCCTCGTTACTGGGGAATACCTCGGTATGAATAGACCGAATATCCGCCTTGCCATGAATACGGAAATATAATTTTTTTGGTGACGCATCCAGACTGACCAGCCATGCATTCACATCCTGGCTTCTGAACGTATCCACATGCGCGGATGCAGTATCAAAGTACGTCGTCAGGGGCTTGCCAATCGGCTGGCCGGCAAAGCGTGTGAAGGGCAATGGTGTAGATTTTCTTACCGACCAGACCTCCAGAGCGCCATTGGCGCGCAATGCCGCTGTATCCAGAGTCCCTGTACCGTAGACATCCCCCAAATCCAGATCAATATACACGCCACGATTCGGCAGCCAACCCTTGAGTGCATGAAATTCTCCGCTGCTCAGTATTCCACCACCAGACCATTGCCAGAGCCCAAGTCCCTGACCCACCAGGGAAGCCGCAACCAGGTCGCGCCGCCCATCCCCATTCAGATCGCCTACGCGCACCTTCCCCCATGTCCCTTTATCCGTCACTCGCTGTTTATCCCAGCCCCCCTTCTTGTTGGCCAGAAACAGATCAATCCCCTGCTGGTACAATCCGGTGACAATATCCAGACGTCCGTCGCCATTCACATCCGCCACGGTAACGGATTCCGCGTCGCTTTCAGTGGGCAGGAACTTGGGCTCCCAGCGGACTGAACCGCCGCCATCTCCAAGCCAGATTTGCACGCCACCCGTTTGCTGCCAGAACCCGTTGGTCAAACCATGAGCACCGTATCCACCACGGCGCGAGGCTATAATATCGGGATGCCCATCCCCATTGACATCCGCGACCACCACATCCGTATATACGCCCTCCACCATGGGCCCAATATAAGGGATCCAGCCGCCGCGACCATCATTTAGCCAGACAAAAATACCACCTTCCCGCTGGCTGTCGCCTCGCACGCCGACGATATCAGGCCAGCCATCCTCGTTGAGGTCCACAAATGCAACATCACGAAAATCACCGGTCTCCGCCGGCGAGGATTGCAAATAATAATTCCCCTTGGCGTCCGCCGACCATACCTGCAAACCCTTCTGGTCCCCCTGCCCTCCAACGAGCACTTCAAGTCTACCGTCCCCGTTAGAATCAGCCACGGCAAAAGCGCGAGGCGCCATATCCGCCCCCGTCGTCCCCGGCACAGCCTGCATGCGCCAGTGTCCCTTGCCATCGCCCCACTCAATACGAAAACCCGAACGGGGCTTGCGTTCACCTATCAACAAATCTACATTGCCGTCCTGGTTGAGATCGGTAAAATGGGCTGCAAATGATCTCTGCACACGCGGTGGACCAATGTTATGCATGGAATAGTCCGGAATGGCTTTGGACGAGACATCCAGCTTCATGGTAGGCTCGGGAACCGTGGTTCGGCAAGCAGCGATACCAAGCAGCACGCATGCAAGACATAACGACATCCATCTACTTTTTATGATTTTCCCATCCACGGGCCGTACATTTTACATTGAGGCTATGTTTGTCAATGATTTTATTCCATTGAGGGTCATTGTAGCGTTTACCCTCCATGACGACGGCGCGGATCGCCTTCGTCAGCACATTGGCCTGAATTATTCATAGAAAGGGGTGAACCTCTCGTGACCCATTGATATAATGGCGACTCTCAAATCTAAGCTTCGGACGAAGCAAACCCGCGAGGTTCACCATGTCGAAGAGTACATCAAAACAACTGCGTTTTCCCACCATCTCCGGCATGAGCGTTCGAGCGGCCTTTGACGGTGGGGCCAGGGTCAATTTGTTGAGCAGGAAGTGGAATACTCGGAATGGTGGGCCAGTTCTTTGAGCAAAGGTGGGTCAATTCCGGTGAGCGCTGAAGGGTGATGGTAACATTCGGCATCATATGATGCATGATCGGCGTTCTTGCTCCATAAAAACCACTGAAAATATACGTGTAACCCCCCGATCTCCGAGTTTATGAATAATGCAGGCTAGGGAAAGTGAAAAGTGGTATTTTCGCTTTCCTCGCTTACATTCGTTTGGAGATTCTGCCATGGTTCACGGTACCGATTTAAATCTGGAGATGGCTTTGTGTGCAAGTCTGAAGCAGAAAATATGACAGAACACCCGGAAACAACCACCATGCCGAAGTCCACGGAGGTGGCCGCTAACTGGGTCCCATCCCCCGGACTACAGGTCGCCATCGACGGCCCCTCAGGCTCCGGTAAAGGCACGGCGGCTGCCATGCTTGCGGCTGAACTTGGTCTGCCGGTACTCGACACAGGCCTTTTGTATCGCTATACCGCTTACAGCGCGGAACAACAGGGCGCGGACATCGCCCTGGAAACATCGGTTCTTGAAGTACTGGATGCATGCCTGAAAAACATGGCGTGGCGGGAGCAGGGTATTTTCGTGGCCGGTGAAAACTGGTCGGACCGGCTCAGGGACGAGAAAATCGGCGCGTGCGCATCCATGGTTGCCGCCATGCCGCAAGTGAGGATACGGCTCCTTACGGTGCAGCAGCGACTGGCCAAACGTGGCTGCGTCATGGATGGCCGGGATATTGGCACAGTCGTGTTGCCCGACGCCAAAGCAAAATTTTTTCTCACAGCATCACTTAGAACGCGCGCGCGCAGGCGCTGGCTACAGTTGCAGGCGCTCGGAAGCGAAGCTAGTGTTGACGACATTCTTAGCGATATCAGTGTGCGCGATACTCAGGATACCGGACGCACACATTCGCCACTGGAACAGGCTGAGGATGCCGTGTGTATTGATTCTACCACGATGCGCGTTGATGAAGTGGTGGATAGAATGCTCGCCGTTATGGAGCGCAGAGGGCTTGCCTCCCGTTCCGAAGATACACGCTAAAATCGACAGGCTCCTGATACCAATGAGGTTCTAATCACCATGACAAGCACTATTGAAGATGAGCAATCATTCAAACAATTGTTTGAAGAATCTATCAAACAACACCCCATAGCCGCGCGCGGCCAAATTGTCAGCGGGCTTGTGGCCGGTGTGGACCATGAATCGGTGATGGTTGACGTGGGCGGAAAAAATGAAGGTATTGTTCCACTCAATGAGTTTGAAAAACTCGGTGAGTCTGCTCCATCCGTCGGCGACAGTATCGAAGTCATAGTACAATCAACCGGCGGCACGAATGGCGTTCATTTATCGATGCTGGCGGCAAGACATCAATCACTGTGGAAACGCGTGGATGATTCGCTGGTCAACAGCTCGTGTATCCCCGCGACTGTCAAGACTGAGGTCAAGGGAGGACTCAGGGTCGATCTCGGCGGTTTGGGTGCATTCCTGCCCCGTTCCGAGATTGATATCAGTCCATCCGTTTCAAGCCACATGCTCGGACAGCGAATCAACGTGGTGGTGCTGAGCGCAAGCCGAAAACCCGAAAATATTGTCGTTTCCCGCAAACATCCGCTTGAAGCGGCGCGCAATGAACAACGCAAAACTTTCTTCGCTACGGAGAAGATCGGGAACAGGATTAATGGCAAAATAAAACGTCTGACGGATTTTGGCGCATTCGTGGATGTAGGTGGCGTAGACGCCTTGTTGCATGTGTCGGATATTGCATGGCGTCGACTAAAGCATCCGAGTGAAGCGCTACAGATTGGTCAGCACATTACGGCGGAAATCATCAAGCTGGATGCAGATGCCGGAAAGGTTTCCCTGTCCATGCGCGCGTTGCAGGACGATCCGTGGAAAAATATATCCGGGAAATACGAAACAGGCATGCGTTTGACGGGAACGGTACGCAAACTGCTGGACTATGGCGCCATGGTGGAGATTGAACCGGGTGTGGAAGGCATGATTCACCGCTCGGAGATGAGCTGGACGCGGCAGGATATCAGTCCGTCGAAAGTACTGACTGAAGGCGACGTAGTGGATGTAGCGGTGTTAGCGGTCGATATCGAAAAACGCCGCATCGCGCTCAGCTTGAAAGAAGTCGCTGAAAATCCGTGGCAGGCCTGGTTAGTCGGCCATCCCGTTGGAATGCGTGTCAAGGGAACTGTGAGGAGCATCACGGACTTTGGTCTGTTTATCCGCTTGAATGACGAGTTGGATGGTTTGGTGCATATCGGCAATCTTTCGTGGCATGAGTCCGGTGAGCAGGTGATGGCATCCTATGCCAAGGGTGATGAAGCAGAGTGCGTCGTGCTGGGTGTCGATGTTGAACGGCAAAGGATTGCTCTGGGAATCAAACAGTTGGGAGACGATCCGTTCGAAGTATTTCTCGCCAATGCCTCCCGCGGCAGTCGGGTGGAAGGAAAAATATTGGAGTCGGTATCCGGTGGCTTTACGGTTGAACTGGCGCAGGGCGTTACAGCATATCTTCCCAAACGCGAAGTGCCGAGAGAGGATGATGAACTAAAAAGCGGTGCCAGTGTTGAGGCGAAAATTATCGAACTGGATCGTAAACGAAGAAAAGTTAAGCTTTCGATCGGCCAGATGTTACGCGATGAGGAGAAGGATGCGATGCGAAATTATGCCAAGGCTAGAGGGAAAGATGACGCGCCATCCGCTCTTGCGCTGGAATTACAGCGTAAGTTTTTGGCCAGAAAATAGCTGTTGATAAGGCCGCAGAAAGCCTATCCATGGCGAGGAAGGAGGAAGCATGACTAAATCAGAGTTGGTAGAAATCATTGCCAATCGACAGGATCAAATGTCACGCCGGGAAGCGGAGTTTGTAGTAAATACGGTGTTTTCGGCAATTGGCGATGCTCTTGGCCGGGGAGAAAGGGTGGAGTTGCGCGGTTTTGGTAGCTTTTATACGAAACAGCGTAATGCCCGCATGGGTCGCAATCCGAAGACGGGTGATACCGTTCAGGTTCCAGCCAAAGTCGTGCCACAATTTAAACCGGGCAAACAATTACGCGAGCGGGTTGACGCCATCGCCTGATCTGTTTTCCCATCCATATAGATGGGTTGCTCCGATAAGGAGTTGTAAAGAAATAACATGGCCGTTTATACGCCTGAATATGTGCCAGATTGTGGTGATGCGATTGAACAAAATATGAGATGTAGTTTCTACTACCTCTCATATTTTGTGATTGAGCAGCGCGTCAAGATGGTGCATAGGCTGGATGGAGAAATTGCCATGTTATTTCTTTACAGCTCCTTAGTCCGGGCAAACGCCCTGCATCTGCAATCTAACATCGGTTCCTGGGCCTGCCCT
>CAZDWG010000025.1:0-11559 GCA_964509005.1 uncultured Zetaproteobacteria bacterium | reverse complement strand
CCCAATCCGAGAGTAACAAAATCAAGCACCTACGATTTTGTTACTCAAGAGTTACCATTCCGAAAGCATTAAACTTCCGCCCTTTTTCCGCGATAGATTATGGCATCGGTAGATAACCCTGTCTCGCCCACGCTGTTCATGAGTCGCCGTAATGCGTGCATCGGGCCTTTATTGGCAACGAATTTCCAGGAAGGAGAATGAGTATGCGCCTTATGCTGCCAGTCACCCATCATGAGAACGAGGGCATGAAAGACGATGAATGGATTTGCTCAAAGACGGACACCGAAGGTGTGATTACCTATGTCAACGACGTGTTTATTCGCATTGCCGGTTATTCGGCGAGCGAACTGCAGGGTCAGCCGCACAATATCATTCGCCATCCAGACATGCCCTGTATCGCCTTTGCCTGGTGCTGGGACCGCCTACAGGCGGGTCTGGAATGGCGCGGACAGGTGAAGAACCGCTGCAAGAACGGTGATGCCTACTGGGTGGACGTGACCATGACGCCACAGCGTGACGGGAATGGTCAAGTCATAGGCTATTTTGCCGTGCGCCGCAAGATGACCCGCGAAAAGGTCGCCGAAATGGAAGCCCTGTACAAACAGTTGGCCGATGCCGAGGGCACGGTGGAGCAGCGCGTTAAACTATCACGCCGGGAGATCTTCGAGATGTATAGAAAGAGTCCGCTGTATGTGCTGGCGCATCAGGCGGAAGGGGACAGGAGACACGGGTCGGGAGATGAGAGCATAGGCCGCAGGGCTGAGGATAAGGGGTGAAACCATGAGGGGACGAAAGAAGAAGCAAAAGCAGGCCGACGGCGGTCAGACGGGGTCAATCTGGGGGGGGCTGATGAAAATTCGCCTGCGCGGGTTGATCATCGTGGCGTTTGCCATCATTAACGTACAGGTGATCGTGCAAACAGGATTTGCTATCTACCATACCGGTGAGGTGCAAAAGAGCCTGGAGGTCATCAAGACAAAGTCCATTGGCGAGTTGCTGACTGGTGGCACCTTGCGCGAGCATGTGCTTACTGCCCAGTATTATATTATGCAGGCCGCATGGACGGATGACAAGCGCGCCGCCGCGCAGGCAGAGAAGGTGGAGGAGGAGTTCTACGATGATATGGGTAAGCTGCTCTCCATTTATCAGGGCCGTGGACAAGAGGGCGCCTCCGCTCAACTGCAGGGGGTAGCGACGCGCTTCAACGACCTCGTCGATCTCGGTGGGAACATCAAAAAGGCCAGAAACGCCGGACAACAGGCCAGGGCGCACGCGCTGATGATCAAAATGGATCAGGTCGTTACAGGCTTGATCCAGGATCTTTCCGGCTTGAGTGAACAGCAAAAGTTTGATATGGATGAACACATGGATGGTCTGGGCGGCGCGCTGGCATCCACTCGAACCCAGCTTTGGGCCATGATCATTTTGGTGACGCTGATCAATATCATCGTGCAATGGTTGTTTGGCGGTATTCTGCGTCGCCGCATCAAGAAGGTTTCCGGTGCGGTATATGAATGGTCCACGGGTTTGTTGACACAAAGAATCTTCCCTATTCCCTGTGAGGACGATCTGGGCAAGGCCTCGCATGAGGTGAACCGGCTGGCCGATAACATTGAGGCCTTTATGATGGAAATCGATTCTTCGCTCACCGCCCTGCGCCACGGAATACTGGACCGGCGTATCGACGTGCGCGGACTTTCCACGGAGATGAAACGCGTGGGCCATGCCGTCAACGTCAACCTGGATGAAATGGCTGCCACCCACAAGAAGACAGGGGAGAATATGCAACTGATCCGGGGCTTCGAGAACGATATTGCCAGGGTGACGGGGCAACTGGGTGGCGCCAGCGGCCAGGTGGAGGAGCGTTCCCAAACGATGGCCGCCGCGGCCGAGGAATCGAGCCGTCAGGCGGAGGCGGCAAAAAACGGTTCGGAGCAGGCCTCCAGCAACGTCGCCATGGTGGCGGCGGCGGCGGAGGAATTATCCGCCTCGATAGGCGAGGTCACGCGGCAGATCAGGGAGGCCCAGGGCATGACCGCCGAGGCGGTCAGCGAAGCTACGGGAACGACGGATACGGTGGCCAATCTGGGGGCGGCAACGGAAGAAATTGGCCAGGTTGTCAAGCTGATCTCGGATATTGCCGAGCAGACGAACCTGCTGGCGCTGAACGCCTCCATCGAGGCCGCTCGCGCCGGTGACGCCGGGCGCGGCTTTGCCGTGGTGGCGGGCGAGGTGAAGGAACTGGCCAATCAGACGGCCCGCGCGACCGAGCGCATCTCCGAGCAGATTGGGCGTTTGCAGACGGAGAGTACCGCCAGTTCGGATGCCATGACTAATATTGCCGGGATCATTGGTCGCGTGGGTGATATCACCGATGCGATTACCGCATCGGCGGAAGAACAGGCCACGGCGGCGCGGGAGATTTCCGCCAGCGTGCAGCATGCCAATGCATCGGTGGCCGATGTTACCGGCAATGTGACGGATGTTGCGGAAGCGGCCGAAGGAACGGGCAAGGCGGCCAGCGACATGCTGTCGGCATCTCAAACCCTGCATACCAGCACGGGAGAATTGTCGGCGATGGTGGAGCGGTTCCTTGCGGGCCTGGGCTTCGCCAGCGCCGACAAAGCATAAGACCTGAAAAAGTACGGAAAGGAGAAGATATGAGAAACATAAGCAACGCATCGGTCGCGACAGACCGGAAGCAGGCATCTCTGGGCACGCGCATCATGATCTCTACGGGTCTTGTGGTGGCTATTGTGTTGGGCGCGAGTCTCACCGCCGCTTATCTTCATTCAGAGCACAGGATCATGCAGAATGAAAAAGGGCGGGCCATCTTTGCGGCGAAAGGGCTGAAAGACAGCTTGAAGACCCTGATGCTTGCCGGCCAGGCCAGCAAGGCCGTGAGTTGGCTGAAGCGGCTGAACAGCGATCCCACCTATGCTCTGGTACAGGTGATTCGCCGCGACGGTACGCTGGCCTTTCGTGATCTGTCCACGCAGAACAAGGTGAACAAGTTTCTTGGTGATAAAACATTCAGTCGTGAAGTGCTGCCTGCTCAAAGAGCGAAGGGCATAAGCCCCGGTCTCATCAAGGAAGCGGTCGCGGGTGCTACAGTGGTAGATACGACCGATGACCGCCTTAGCGTTCTGCTACCGGTCACAAAGGGTGATGCCTGCAATGCCTGCCACGGCTATGAGCCGGCATCGGTCAAGGTGCGCGGGCTGTTGCGTGTGGGCATGCCGCTTGAGCATGCGCGCGCCTTGCTCCGCGATATCCGTATCCAGTATGTGAGTATGGGCCTGGGCTTGCTGGTCGTGTTGTGCCTGACGCTGGGTTTTTTGCTGCGCCGTCAGGTGATTCGGCCACTTGAAGCGGTGACGAAGGCCGCGCGGGCCGTGGCGGACGGCGATCTGGACCATCCTCTGCCATCATCCGGGGATTCAGGCCGTCAGGATGAGATCGGCGTACTGTCGGAGGCGCTGAACGACCTCGTTGACAGTGCCCGCGATGCCTATACGCAACAGCAGACCATTGAGCATATGCCCTTCGCCATTATGCTGGCAGACAAGCGGACGCTGGCTATCGAACACATGAATCCGGCGGCTGAGCATCTGTTCGCCGCCCTTGAGGAATATCTTCCCTGTAAAGTGTCCGACATGGTGGGCAAGAACATTGACATCTTCCACAAGGATCCCGCCCATCAGCGCGCCCTGCTTTCGAACCAGAGTAACTTTCCAATACACTCGCGCATTACCATCGGCGGTCATGTGATCAAATTCACCGCTGCGGCAGTGAATAACGCCAAAGGCGAATGGTCGCATATCATGGTGGGTTGGGAGGATGTGACGGACGAAGCAAAGCGGGCTGATGCATTCGAGGGCGGCGTCGGCGGCGAGGTGCGACAAGTGGTTGCCGTCACGGCCGAGATCAAGGCTACGACGGATACGCTTGCCGCGGCGGCTGAGGAATCAAGCCGTCAGGCTGATGTGGCGAGCCAGGGTGCGTCGCAGGCATCCAGCAACGTGGCCACGGTGGCGGCGGCGGCGGAAGAATTATCCGCCTCGATAGGCGAGGTGACGCGGCAAATCAGGGAAGCCCAGGGCATGGTTGCCGAGGCGGTCAGTCAGGCGGAGGGAACGACGGATACGGTGGCCAATCTGGGGGCGGCAACGGCGGAGATTGGCCAGGTAGTGAAGCTGATTTCGGATATTGCCGAACAGACAAACCTGCTGGCGCTGAACGCCTCCATCGAGGCGGCCCGCGCCGGTGACGCCGGGCGCGGCTTCGCCGTGGTGGCCGGTGAGGTGAAGGAACTGGCCAATCAGACGGCCCGCGCGACCGAGCGTATCTCCGAACAGATCGGCCGCTTGCAAACGGAGAGCGCCGCTAGTTCGGAGGCCATGACCCATATCGCCGAAACCATCAGCCGTGTGGGAGCGATTACGGATGCTATTACCGTGGCGGCTGAGGAGCAGGCTACTGCGTCCAGGGAAATTTCGGAGAGCGTGCAGCATGCCAATGCGTCCGTGTCGGAGGTGATGAACGGGGTCACCGACGTATCCACGGCAGCCGAGGAGACGGGCAGGTCCGCCAGCGAGATGCTGGCCGCGGCGCAAACCCTGGAAGGAAGCTCGGCCAATCTCTCGGTGCTGGTGGATGAATTCATGAAGAGTCTGCGGGTTTGATGATATGACCGACCACGCCAATGTCTGGCCCGCAGTGGGCGATCCCCGTCTGTTACGCGTGCTGGAAAAGCAGCTTATCGGTGCGCTGGAGGATTTGCATGGCTGTACCGAGGATGGCCTGGGCAGACTGGCGCAGGCCATGGAGCAACATCCGAAATCCGTGATAATACCGCATATCATGCAGGCACTGACTGATCTGCAGAAGATTGACCGGGTCAAGCAGCGACTCGGCAACGTGGTGGAGAACCTGTCCGACTGGGCGGCGACGATACAGCAGCAAACACACGAACCACCGGCCTGGGCGAATGCCGTTTCCAGCCACTTTGTCATGCCCGAGGAAGGCGCTGTATTGCGATCCGTGTTGCGCGACGAAGAGGGCGAAGGGCAGGAAAAAAATGGGAGCGCATCTTGAATCACGCAGATTTTGAAGCGCACGCTGATCATGGATTGAATCAGGTGGTGCGCGATTCGAGACCTGACCCCGTCGTTTCCCCCGGGAGGCATTGATGGAAGATATGGAGATGGATCAGGAACTGTTGACCGAGTTTCTCGCCGAGAGCAACGAAAACCTGGGTGATATTGAGCAACAGCTACTTGAGCTTGAAGTCAACCCCGGGGATGTGGAATCTGTTAACGGTATTTTTCGCGCCATCCATACGGTCAAGGGCACCTGTGGTTTTCTGGGCCTGTCACGCCTGGAGGCCCTTTCTCACGCGGCCGAAAATCTGCTCGGAAAAATCCGTTCCGAGAAGTTTAATATTTCACCGGATCTGGTTTCCCTGCTGCTGGAGGCGGTCGATGCCATCAAAAGCATTATCGCGGGCCTGGAAGAGACCGGCGCCGAACCGACGACTGATTATTCGTCCCTGACGGGTCGTCTGAAGGTGGCCACCCGCGCCGTGGAAGCCATGGCGCGTGCCGGTATAGAAACGGAAATGCCCGTAGCTGAAGAAACGAGGCCGGATTCTGACCCTGATTCTTCCGTTTCTTCAGACCCCGTTGTTCCGGAGAAAAAAGAATCCGCGAAAAAGGAAGAGACATCCGCATCCCGAAAACCTGCCGCTCCCAAAGCCAGGAATGCGGGTAGCACGGCGCCGCAAGCAGCCGGCAAAGGGGGTGGCGGCAAGGCAAGCGCGGAGAATACGATCCGCGTGGATGTGGACGTGGTGGACGATCTCATGAATCAGGTCGGCGAGCTGGTGCTGACCCGCAACCGCTTGCTACAAATGATGACCACCACCGCGGGCGTGTCGCCGGACGTACAACGCATAGGCCATCACATTGATCATACCACGACGACCCTGCAGGAACAGGTGCTGCGCCTGCGCATGCAACCGGTCGCCGGCTTGTGGAACCGTCTGCCGCGCGTGGTGCGGGATCTTTCCCGCGATCTGGGCAAGAAAATTCGTGTCGTGATGGAAGGGCAGGAAACGGAGCTGGATCGTTTCATCCTAGCTGCCCTGCGTGACCCGATGACGCATATTATCCGCAACAGTTGCGATCATGGCATTGAAGTCCCGGCGGCCCGGATAGCGGCGGGGAAGCCGGAGGAAGGAACCATCCGCCTGTCGGCGCGCCAGCAATCCGGCAATATTTTGATCGAGATTAGCGATGACGGCAAAGGCATTGATGCCTCCGTCATCAAGGCGAAAGCGGTGAAGATGGATCTCGTTTCGCGCGAGGCCGCGGAACGCATGAGCGACCATGCGGCCCTGCAACTGATTTTCCATCCCGGCTTGTCCACGGCGGAGAAGGTGTCCAAGGTATCGGGCCGGGGCGTCGGCATGGATGTGGTGCAGTCGGAAATCAAGAAGACGGGCGGCAATGTGGAAGTGGAAAGCGAGCAGGGCCGGGGCTCGGTCTTGCGCATGCGTATCCCCCTGACCCTGGCGATCATACCGGCCCTGATAACGGAGGCCAGTGGTCAACAATTTGCGGTGCCGCAAATGAACGTGCAGGAATTGATTGGCGTAACGAAGGGTGATGCGGGGTGGGAAGAATACGCCGGCAGCCATTTTTATCGCCTGCGCGACACGCTGCTGCCGGTGATATCCCTGGCAGGGCTGTTACACCTTCCTGAGAGTGAGCGTGATGATTTCATCGTGGTGGTCATCAATGTCGGGCAGGTCATCTTCGGCCTGACCATGGATCATATCGCTGGCGCCGAGGAAATCGTCGTCAAACCGCTGGGGGCGCATTTTCGGCATCTAGCGGTCTACGCGGGATGCAGCATCCTGGGCGACGGCGGCGTTGTCCCCATTCTCGATTGCAATGGTCTCATGGCGGAGGCCCATCTTGCGGACGGTGCGGCGGAAGCGGCGATGGATGACGATGATATAAAAATACAGGCAAAACGTAATTTGCAGCATATCGTCCTGTTCGAACATGCGGGTGGGCGCTATGCCATACCGATGTCTCTGGTGCAGCGCCTGGAGACCATTGCCAGCGACAGCGTGGAAATCTCTGCCGATCGTGAGGTGTTACAATACCGGGATGCCATTATTTCCCTTCAGCGCTGGAGTCAACTGATCGGCAAACCGATGGGCGCTGTAGCGGAAGGACCCTACGAGATGGCATGCATTATTCTGTCCAATGGCGAGGATCACCTCTGTCTTGAAGTGGAGCGCATCCTCGATGTTGCCGAAGTTCCGCTGGAAATCGAGCTGGGCAGCGAACATTCCTTTTTCCTGGGAAGCGCCGTCGTTCACGGGCAGGCTACGGAAGTGGTGGATGCCTATGAGTTGGCCAAACGGGTGGCGCCGGAATGGTTCGGTATGCGCGAGGATACATCCGCGCTTTCCGGGCGACCGGACTTGCTGTTGCTGGAGGATTCCGTCTTCTTCCGCGATTTGCTGCGGCCAACGCTTACGGCCATGGGTTACCAGGTATGGGTGGCCGATGATGCCCTTCAGGCCAGGAGTATTCTTGATCAGTGCGAGCCACGGGTGGTGCTTACGGATCTGGACATGAAGGGGCAACAGGGTATGGAGTTGGCCAGGTGGGTGAAGAAGCAGGAACGTTTCCGGCAGGTCGCGATTGTGGCGCTGGCTTCCTTCGATCCCAAACGCGATGAAGACAAGGAACTGTTCACGGGCGGTTTGTTGTTGAAATCGGAAGGCGTGAGTCTGCGCATGCGTTTGAAGGAAGTGCTGGCGATTGAAAGGAGTGTGGCATGAATCATGCGCAAGAACTGTTGACCTGTACCCTGCATCATCAGGATCTGGGTATACCCGTGCGTTATGTGCGCGAGGTGGTGACGCCGGTTCGCTGCGCATCTGTTCCTCTGTCGCATGATGTGGTGTCCGGCCTGATCAATCTGCGTGGACATGTGATCACGCAGCTTGATATGCGTAAGGCGCTGGCGCTGGCGGATCGTGAAAAGGAGGATGCCTTCCGAGTCGTCATTATTGAAACTGATAGCGGGGAGGATTTCGGCTTTATCGTGGATCGGGTAGGTGAAGTGATGCAGCCGGCAGAGACCGCCCTGGAAAAGACGCCGAAATCCCTGCCATCCTGCTGGCAGGATGTGAGCAGTGGCGTGCTTAAACTGAAAGATCGTCTGCTTGTCGTGCTGGATGTGGAGCATTTTATCCACCTCACGCTGGAGATGTCGGCCAGTGGGAAGGAATCGGAGGTGACCGTATGAATGTCCTGATCGTCGATGATGCCCGCGTGATTCGCATGGCCCTGCGTGGTATTATGCAACAACTTGGCTGGCAGGTTGTGGAGGCGGAAAATGGCAAGCAGGCTCTGGAACAGATGCGGCAACATCCGGATATTGATGTGATTCTTCTCGATTGGCATATGCCGGTGATGAATGGCTATGATTTTCTGGTCAGTCTGCGCGCCACACCCGAGCATGCGGAGAAACCACGAGTGATCATGGTGACGACCGAGGCATCCATGCCATCCATCCTCAAGGCGATTTCCGCCGGTGCGGATGAATACATCATGAAGCCCTTTGACATCGAGATGCTCCAGGAGAAACTGGATATGCTGGGTCTGGCCTGACCATGAACTTATTATGAAAATACGGTTGCTGATTGTGGATGATTCCGTTGTCTTTCGCATGTTCATGCGCAAGTGCCTGATGAACCTGGACGGCGTTGAGGTTGTAGGCGTAGCGAGGGATGGCGTCGATGCGCTGGCCAAGGTTGAAGAACTGGGGCCGAATGTCATAACGCTGGATATGAACATGCCGCGCATGAATGGCATGGAAACCCTGGAGGCCTTGCGCCGCACGCATCCTGATATCGGCGTCATCATCGTTGCCGCTGAAACCGAGGATGATGCCGATCGCACCGTGCAGGCGTTGCGGGCCGGTGCCTTCGATTTTATCCTCAAGCCACGGGCCGCTGATGAGGATCCGGCCGGGAGCATCCGGCAATCCCTGATGCTTCGTCTGAAGGAATTCCGGGAGCGTGTCGGCGCAAGCCGAATCAAGCCGCGATCCGGTCAGGTCTCGGGGATCAGGAAGCGTCCCGTTTCCGCCGTTGCGCCCGTAGCGAAGAAACGGCAGCCACCCAGAGTCCGGCCGGATATTTTGGTCATCGGATCGTCCACCGGCGGTCCGGCGGCCTTGCAAGCGGTCATCCCCAAACTGCCAGGTGATTTTCCGGTGCCTGTGGTGGTTGTACAGCATATGCCGGAATTATTCATCCGTTCCCTGGCATCGCGTATGGACAAGGAATCAGCCCTGACCTGCAAGGTAGCCGAGGATGGCGAGCGGCTCATGCCCGGCTATGCATACTTTGCGCCCGGTGGCCGGCATACGGAGATTGAGGCCAGCGGTCATGTGCTGCGGGCCACCCTGAGTGATGCGCCGCCATTGCATTTCTGCCGTCCGGCGGTGGATGCCACCTTCAAATCCCTGGTGCGGCTCGCGCCTTTCGTTCACACCCTGGCCGTGGTGCTGACCGGCATGGGCAAGGACGGCGCTGCCGGAGCTCTGGCGCTGGCCGATTGTGCGGGATATGTCATTGCGCAGGATGAGGCGACCAGTACGGTCTGGGGCATGCCCGGTACGACCGTGAGCATGGGCGCGGCACACCGGGTGCTGCCGCTGGGGGAGATTCCCGGAGCCATTCTTGCCGTGTCACGCGGCGCTGGCCAACGTGTTACCGCCCATGCATAAAACCAATTTCAGCTATATTCAGGGCTTTCTCAAACGTAAGAGCGGCCTTATTTTGGAAGAAGCCAAGGCCTATCTGCTGGAAACGCGCATGTTTCCCGTACTGAAACAACACAGTCTCGGTTCACTTGATGAACTGGCCGATGCCGTGCGCCGTAACGAAAATGGACCGCTTGCCGTGGATGCCGTGCATGCCATGACGACCAACGAAAGCCTGTTTTTCAGGGATAAATATCCCTTTGAGGCTTTGCGTCAGCTCATCTTCCCGGAGCTTGAGAAGAAGCTGGCGACATACGAAAAGCTTCGTATTTGGTCTGCGGCCTGCTCGAAAGGGCAGGAGCCTTATTCTATCGCCATGACCGCTCTACAGAGCATCCCGAACGCCGCGCGTCGCGTATGTATCACCGCCTCCGATCTCGATCGTGAGGTTCTGGCCAGCGCGGAGGCCGGAACCTATACGCAAATGGAAGTGCAGCGCGGCCTGCCCGTGCAACAGTTGGTGCGCTACTTTGAGCAGCATGGCGAGGCCTGGCGTGTCCGCGACGAACTGCGTGCCCTGGTTTCCTTCCGCCAGGCTAATCTGATATCCGACTCGCTCTCCGCCGACCTGAAAAATCCGGGGCCGTTTCACACCGTATTCTGCCGCAATGTATTAATTTATTTCGACCCTGACGAGCGTCTGCATGTGATAGATCGCATCGCTCGCCTCATGGCTCCGAACGCTTATTTGATCACCGGCGCCGCCGAAACCGTTAAAGGCGTGCATTCAAGCTGGAAGGCGGTCATATTCCAGGGGCGCCGTATCTGGCAACTTCAGAGCTGATGACTTCTTGCGAAGTCATCAAAACATAGAAAGACACTGGAACTTATTTTTGTTCGACCAGTGAGCGCAAATGTCCAGTGGCATGAAGTGGTTTCCCTCCTGGAAGCGCTTGGCGCAGACATTGACGAAAGAAGAGCCGGGTCACGAGTCGGCATTGTACTGAATGGCATTCCAACATTGCAGCACAGGCCCCATCCTCAACCGGCAATGGACAAGGGCGCTGTGGCCGACATGCGCGAATTTTTGAAACTGTGTGGGGTGAAACCATGAATACGATTCGATACAAGGATTACATCGGCACCATTGAGTATGACGAGGATATGGAAATGTTCCATGGTCGTGTTGCCAACATTCGGGATGTTATTTCCTTTTATGGTAAGTCGGTGGATGAACTGAAAATGGAAATGAAGAAGTCGGTGGATGAGTATATCGCTTTCTGCGAAGGAAAAAGTATCCAGCCTTCAAAGACGTACTCAGGCAGGCTGAACCTTCGTACTGATCCGAAACTGCATGGGCGGTTAGCACAGGTAGCCGCAGAGCATGGAAAAAGCTTGAACGCCTGGGCGCTGGAACAGTTGGAGCATGCGGCGCATACCTAGCATGCTTGAATGCTTTTCCACGGCTGCTGAGAGGGGTGAAATACAAAAAAAATACAGCCTGATTAAGGCGTTGTTACGTAACACCCCCTAAGCATTCAAACACAAGCATGAACCACGGAACACACGGACAAATCAAAACCACAGATCTGTATTGTACGCTTTTTCCGTGTATTCCGTGTATTCCGTGTATTCCGTGTATTCCGTGGTAAAAAAACCCTTGACTGGTTTCTTCTCTATTCCTAGGGCTGCCCTTTACCCACAAATCATGCCACAGCGAGTCATCCGGTGGTCATATGCAAGGCGCGCTCCCCGCCGCAATGG
>CAZDWG010000024.1:10220-11785 GCA_964509005.1 uncultured Zetaproteobacteria bacterium | reverse complement strand
AGTATTTTGAGAAAAGCCTGGGAGAGCAGGCGCTCCGGCGCCACATACAGCATATCCAGATCACCGGCTGATAATCGGGCCAGCACCTCTTTGGCTTCAAGCACTTTCAGGGATGAATTATAATAGGCTGCTTTTGCGCCGCAGCGCGTTAGCGCATCCACCTGATCTTTCATCAGGGAGATCAGTGGCGATACCACAACGCCCGTACCGTCGCGCACAATGGAAGGAATCTGATAGCATAACGATTTTCCCCCGCCTGTGGGCATCAGCACAAAGGCGTCTTGCCCGTCGAGCATGGCGGCGACCACGTCCTCCTGTACGGGACGAAACGTTTCGTAGCCGAACACATTTTTCAGAATTTTTCGCGCTTTTATCAGCATCTTTTTGTTATCCATACTCTCATACTACATATTTATGGACGCGGAATCAATTTCATATCCTTACGGCTTGATGCAGCATACGCTGCTATGGGTGGATTAAGCGGAAAACGAATCCTGATAACCCGGTCAATCGGACAGGCGGGAAGCATTACAAAGCGTATCCTCCGGCGCGGAGGAATACCGGTTTCTTTTCCATGTATGGCCGTTGTTTGTCTCGCTGAGCCCGTCCGGCAAGCTGTCAAACTGCTTGAGCGTGATGGTGTTCAGGTATTATTTACCAGCACCAACGGGGTGCATTGCGTTGCCGGGATATTAGGCGATGCGTTTGCGCCAACCCTGCAAGCTGTTCCCGTGGTGACTATTGGCCGTCATACGGCGGACGTGCTTGAGGCATTGGGTGTACAAGTGGCCTGGACATCCCCGCTTGCTTCACAGGAAGGGCTGGTGGATGCTTATCGACAACGTGGCCTGCCTGGGCGTCTGGTGTTCTTCCGCGCCGAACAGGGGCGCGATATGCTATCCAAAACCTTGGAGGCGGCGGGCGTGGACGTCTGTCTTGTTCCGGCTTACCGCATGATTTGCCCGGATGACGATGCCAGCGTCGTTATTCAAGCCCTGAAAAATGGAGAAATTGATGCCGTGCTTCTTGGCAGCGCCAGGACAGCGCAACATTATGTGCAGCGAGTAAAAAAGGGGCTAGCCAACCGGCCTGCTATTGTCGTCATCAGCCAGCAAGTCGCCCATGAAACCCGCGCCATGGGTCTGGACGTGCAGGTTGTGGCAAATGAGGCTAGTTTTGCTTCCATGTTGGACGGACTGGAGGCATGGTTCCATGAATAAGCTCGGACCAGACCATGGAGTGTTGCATGCATAAACAGGATATGATCATTCGTCCCCGTCGTATACGGCAGAGCGCAGCCCTGCGTAATATGATGCGGGAAACCACGCTCTCGATCAATGATTTCATTTATCCCATGTTCGTGGATGAAACGATTACCGAGCCTGTCCCCGTTGCCAGTATGCCAGGCGTGTCCCGTATTCCACTCGCAGCCGTTGCTAAAGCGGTTGAAGAGGTAGCCTTGCTGGGTATCCCGGGCATCATTTTATTCGGCATCCCGGAGAAGAAGGATGCGACGGGTTCTTCCGGTTGGGATGACCACGGCATTGTGCAGGAGGCGATTCGTG
>CAZDWG010000024.1:4261-10120 GCA_964509005.1 uncultured Zetaproteobacteria bacterium | reverse complement strand
GGACATCAGCATGTGCCGATCATGTCCTATGCGGTAAAATACGCATCCGCTTATTTCGGTCCGTTTCGTGATGCCGTGGATTCCGCGCCTGGTTTTGGCGACCGCTCCACCTATCAGATGGATCCGGCCAATATGCGAGAGGCTTTGCGTGAAGCGTTGCTGGACGTGGAAGAAGGCGCGGATATTCTGATGGTTAAGCCCGCGCTGGCGTATATGGACATCGTGCGCATGGTGAAAGATGCAACACAGTTGCCGCTGGCTGTCTATAACGTGTCTGGAGAATATGCCATGATCAAGGCTGCGGCAGAAAAGGGCTGGATTGATGAGCAGCGCGTCGTGCTGGAAACCATGACCGGATTCAAGCGCGCCGGCGCCGACATCATCCTTTCCTACCATGCCCCGGACGTGGCCCGCTGGCTTACACATGGCTGAATCCGCAGACGGTCATGTGAATGGGGAGGCACAGGCTTCGGCGGATCATGCTGCATCCGGGGTAGACAAACCTGCTCAGGATCAATCACAAGAAAACGCGACCACTCCGGCGGCGGAAACATCTACCCGACCCTCCTCTCACAGGATGCGCTGGCTGGCATTATTGCTGATCGTAGCCGTTCTGCCGTTGGGATGGTTCCTGTTGCCGGGGAATGTGCGGCAGGAATGGACGGGTGCGCTGATGAACCACATAGCGCTACGGAAAATCAGCCATGTGGCGCCAGCATCTCATACGCAAGTCCAGGTTCCCGCAGTTGCAGCACCCAGTGCGGTACCTACGATATCCGTAGCACCGAAAGAGGCGCCGCCCAGGTCGCTGGCGTCTGAAACCACGGCGCCTGTTGTCCCCGCGCAGGGTTCCACGACCGCCGTAGCTGCGCCTCACGCCTCCCCTGCATCACCCGGCGAGCATACGACTCTCCCTGCGGTTACGCCGGAAGAGGTCAAAGCACTGGTGGCAGCTATGGGAGCACTACAGAATAACATCCGCGCGCTGGAGAACGAACAGGAGGCGATGGGTCATGAATTACATGCCAGGCAACAGCTAGAATTGCACGCTCGCTTGCGCTGGATCACCAGTACCAGCACGTTGTTGCCGCAAATGGCTGATTTCTGGCAGGACATCACATTGCTCCCCCTGCTGAACGCAAGCGAACGTAGCGAAGCAACAACCATGTGGAAGATGGCGGAAAAGGATGCGGATAAATTGCGCGCATGGAGTACGCGCTTAAAGCGGCTGGCGGCGACTCTTCCCGTCCCGCAACATCAGGATATCATTCCCAAACCGAAACAAGCTATATTCTCATGGCTTACCGGTAAATTTCATCTGCGCCCCGCACCTACGCCGGAACAGCGAACCTTGTCGGAACTGCGCATGAGGCTTCTGGATACCGCGCATGTATTAACCGTTGAGATATGGCCGAAACACAAGGCATGGCGGCATCTTCTCGCCGACCTGCGCCAACAGTTTGGAGATGATGCTGATCTCTCCCTGCCGCAACGGCTGGACGGGGTACGGAAAGACATCACGGCCATGCGTGCGAAGGCTGCAAGCTGGCTGGGGCGGCTCTCGACTCCAGTGTCCCGGCCTGACGAACATCCGCGCACCTTGAGTGGGGCAGGGAACTGATGCGCATTGTTATCATGCTTACTCTGGCTCTTGCCCTGGCGGGTGTTCTGGCCCTGTTCCCGCATGTGGCCGATCAACCGCTTAAAATTGAGGCGTTTGGTTGGTTATTTGAAAGCCAGCAAGGGCCATTCATTCTTCTGTTGTTGCTATTGCTTGGTTTGTTCTGGATGTTGCGACGCATTCTTACCGCTATTCTCGCGGGTCCCGGTCAGGTATGGCAGGTACTTCGCTCAGGCGGACGCAAGCGTCGCGAGGCTCACCTTCGGGATGGCCTGGCGGAACTCATTGATATGCGTGGCGATCTTGGCGCTAAGGCTTTTCGCAAGACGCGAGGCATTGTCCCTGCCTGGGGCCGCGCCCTCCTGCGGGTGTTTACCACGTCGGTGGACAACCACGCCATGCCTTCCACGGATGACGATGCCTTACTCACAGCACTAAGGTCGCGCATGGTTACCGACCCTACAGCCAGACCGAAGCCGGATATAGCCGTGCGCAAGGTTCATCTTGAGGCCTGGCTGAATGTTCACCCGGGCGCTCCCCTGGCCCTGGAGCGTAAAATAGGTATGGCCGAAGAAGAGGAGGATTGGGCGACCTTGGCCCGGTTGCTTGAAAATGTGTGGAAGAAGGGCGGGCGCTCGGCAGCCAGCATTCGCCCCCGGCTGGCGGCTGCCTACATAGCTTTGGCCACGGCGCAGCCGGACCATGCGCTGGAGTATCTGCGGAAAGCTCATCGTCTGATGCCGGAAGAGGGAGGCGTTTTGCTGGCCCTTGGGAAGACGCTGATCGAACAGGGCGATGTACAAGCCAGCCGCAAGCTTTGGTCGACGTATCTTGAAACATACGATGACGAGGCCGTTGCGCTTGCACTGTATGAACTCTTGCGCACGGATGCGCTGAGAGCCTATCGCAAGCTGGAGAAAGCCAGCGATGCAAAAATGCCCCCGGCCCGAGCCTGGCTGAGGGCGCAACTTGCGCATGACGCGGATCTGGGCGGCCTGGCTATCGATCATTTGCAGGAGCTTATAAAATCCCATCCCGGCCCCCTGGCGTGGAAGACCTTTGGTGACTGGCATGCGGAAAAAGCTGATTGGGTGCAGGCAGCGCATTGTTATCAGAAAGCACTTGGACGGGATGACCATGCACGGGAGTTGACAACTGAGAAAGCGTAAACTAGACCAAGGTAGGAGCGGTTCTCTTGGACCGCTGGTGGTCGCCGACGGGCGGCCACCTTTTCTCTTCCGTCTATTCACAAATGGATCGCGCCTATGCTAGTCTGCGCCGCCTTCACACATACGGCTAACGAATAATAAGTTTTTATTAATGTTTTCTTAATGATGATGTCGTAAAAAGGCCGTCCGCGGCTTTTTTGCCCTACGGAAAGCGGAAAGCGCGGTTTTTACTTTCTTTGCAAATCAACGGCTTGCGCTGCAAACCATTGATTTGCGCGCCCATTCATGGGCGCTCTGATGACTTCGCAAAAAGTCATCATGGATGAGGCTAATCAATAGCAAGAGAGGCACTCGATCATGGCAAAGAGCAAGGCACCTATAAAACTCGGTGAGAAGGTATTGTTCATCGCTGTTGGTATTTTCTTCGTGATGGCGGTCCTTGGGTTCGGCACTCTGGAGTATGCGCGTCATCGCATGAACAAACCCATGTTTCCGGTCACCGTACACTATACGTTTTCCGCTAAGGCCAAGCGAGGGATGGAATTCTTCTTTAAGGGGAATTGTACCGATTGCCATCGGGCTTTGAATAGTGGCACGAATATGGGGCCAAACATGGATCTGGATGGCGTAGGCACCAAGCATAGCGAGGCCTGGCTCTATAACTTCATGCGCATGCCGGAGCGTAACTATGGGTATACGACGCTGGATCACGGTGCGGGCAAAGCGGCGAGCTATGTGGCCTTGATGAAGCCGGAAAAGCTGCATGCCATTGCCGCGTTTCTTTCCGCCCTGAAGGCGTCGAGCGGCTCTCCGGTATCGCCAATCCCGCCCGCTGAGCGGTCGCCATTCATTGATTCCATGGTGAAGAGCTTTGCGCCGGAAAGCTGGAAGAACGGCAAGTTCAAGGATATGCGCAGGGACAAGCGCGTTTCCGACCAAAATGGAATACCAGGTCAGGCGTCCGGGACGCGAGGAGGGGGGCAATGAACAGGCAACCATGGGAAGGCGATGAGGAATTTATTCGCTACACGTTGTGGTTCGTGTTTGCATGTATTGTGTACAGCTTGATCGGCTTTTCGTGGGGTGCATTGATGGGCGGCATCGCGGACTTTCGCCACTTCGTGGACCGGCGGATGTTTGGCAAACTGATCGTGCGTGCGCATACGCATATCAATCTGTTGGGCTGGGTGGAAATGGCCATCTTCGCAGGCGTTTATTATATCGTTCCGCGACTGGTCCGCAGGCCTATCCATAGCGTGCGTTTGGTGAAGTTGCATTTCTGGACGCATAATTTTGGCCTGATCGGCATGGTGGCGTGTTTTACCCTGGCAGGGGTGATTGGCGGCATGGCCAGCCTCCACGCCACGCCCAGCGAGGTTGAATCGCTGGTGCATCCATGGCTGGCGCTGGTGGGTTTTTTTGGGAGTATTGTACTCCTCGCCAACTGTATATGGGCCTATAATATCTTTCGTACGGCTCGGGGGTGATGCTCATGAAACAGTACCGCATATTATCATGTCTATGTTGTGTCGGTCTCCTTGTGCTGGCGGGATGCGATCAGTTTATGATGGGAAGCGGCATTATACATCGGGGGCAGGAAGCGCCATCCGTGCATACCAAGAAGCTGTCGGATGTGGGTGGGAACATGGGGAAAATTACCAGTTATCACTTTCCCGTTCCGGCCATGTACAAGTATTCCGAGGATGAAGCTTTGAAGCTGGGCAAGCCGGTGGTGCTGGAATTCGCCACGCCGGCGCATTGCACGCAGTGCGACAAGCAGTTGCAATTACTCAAGATGCTGATGCGCAAGTATGGCAATAAGGTGGTCGTATTGCATTTTGATGAATACTACAATCCCGAGGCATATCGCGCGTTCAAGGTTCGCGGTGAGCCGTGGACCGTGTTGCTTGACCGTTGGGGGGTGGTGCGCCGCCTGTATCCCGGACGCACGCTGGAGGGAGAGATTGACCCTATGCTGGCGAAGCTGGTAGCGGAGAAAACGGAGCCGGTCAAAGAGCGAAAGGAGTTAGCGCAAGCAGGGAAGAAGAATGGGAAGAATGGAGGGTAGGAGCGTTGAGCGATCGCATTGAGAAGGAGAAGTTGCGCGCGGATACCCGGGGCGTGCTTTGGGACGTTGTGCTGTATGTCCCCACAGTCAGCGTGCTGGCCTTCTACGGACTGACATTTTGGTATGGGGAGAAACATCTCCCATGGGCGTATTTGCTGTGGTTTATGGCGTGTTTCTTCGCCATTGCCGGCGGCAAGCGTATTATGGGGCGTTTATTGTTGCTGCCGCGAATGCCGGTTGCGGTTAGCGTGGATAAAAAACGCAAGGTGAGCATCTTCCTCAAGGATGGGAAAACGGTTTCATTGATGCGGGATCTACGTTATTTCAAGGACTTTGCGGGAAAATCTTTTGGTTTGACCGGACTGGATGCGTCGGGAAAGAAATGGCAATTCGTGTTTCACAAGGGGCAATTCAAAACCGAGTCGAGTTTTGCGCAATTGGTCAGGGTGCTGGAGGCGTTCGCCGATTGATGTGTCGATTGATGATTGACATAAATCTGGCGGGATGGCATCCTCACGCGCAATCTCAGTTAGATTGTTCAAGCGAATGACAAGGAGGGGTAGGAATGAGAGAAATGATGCCAGTTGTTATACTTGGAATGATGGCTGCGGCGATGGTTATCCCATGGGCGTTGTTCCACAGCGTTCTGTAGGATTCGTTCCGCCAGTGTTTCAATAAAAAATTCCAAATAAAAAAGGCCCGTTCGGGCCTTTTTTATTTTCTCAACGACGGTTCAGAACATCCCATGTCATCCAGGCGATTGCCATAGCGCCAATGCCAACCACGACCGCGATGGCGGTGTGCTCCATTGCGGGAGAGACCATGCCGCCAATAAACATATGCACGGTGTATCCCATAATGACCAGGGATGCAATGGCGCCAACGGCATACATGATAATGGTGCGCATGACGGTATCATGTGAGTAGCCGAACGGGCAGTCAATACCTGCCTGTGGGCAATCAATTTTCATGAACATAAGATGAAACAGATGTGAAGCAGA
>CAZDWG010000024.1:0-4161 GCA_964509005.1 uncultured Zetaproteobacteria bacterium | reverse complement strand
CAGATGTGAAGCAGAGTTAAGAAAGGGTGTTGACATGGCTAATTTATTGGTAGTAGCGTGCGCGTGTTGCTATGTTGTAACAAGCACCAAATGGAGGGAGTATGAAAAAGACACAATTACTATCATTTGTATTGGGTATGGCCACGGGTGCCGGCAATGGGTCGGTGTTCGTTGTTTGCCTGAACGATTTCGTGGGTCGCGGACCCTACAGTACGGTAGGCATGTGGGGCTTTGATGCCTATAATCCAGTCACATTCGCCGGATTTCAGAACTTCGTCATGCTGCTGTTTGGCGTGGCTTTTTGGGCAATGATGGTGATCGCATTAAAAGCCGCTGCGGATGCTGAGGGTCAGCCTGAGATCGGTGAGGATTTCGAAGCAATTCAAGATGCGGCAGGGAGGTAGAAAATGGCATTAATAGCTGGTTTGATGGGTATATTGCTGGCTTTCGCATCCATGTGGGTGGGCTGGTTCATTATGGCGCAGTACCCCGATATTCGGGAAAAAAACATGAAGGAATATGAGCGCCGTAAGGTCGAGATCGCCAAGATACTGGCGAGCAACAAGGGGTAGGTTTGGCGATTTTTGTAGTAAGTAGCAAGCAAATAACACTGAGCAAGGAGGCAAGAGACAGTAATGGGAGCATTTAAATATTTATTTGCCAAGGAGGAGGATATTCCACAGGGAACCGCAGCGGTTCTCTTTGGATTTGGCTCCATCATGTGGTTTGTGATTGGTACGGGGCTGGGGTCCTTCAACGCCGCTAAACTCGGGTTTCCTGATTTTGTGACGGGGAACTATGCATTTGCGTTCGGTCATATGCGTCAGGTTCATGTGATGACCGTTATTTTTGGCTGGATTTGGGGTGCGTTCTGCATGTCGTTTATGTATATCACGCCGGCGCTGGGCAATACCAAGCTGTGGAGTGAGAAGCTGGGCGTGTGGAATGTGTTGCTATGGAATGTCGGTCTGGCCCTGGGCCTCTCCACGCTGTGGTGCGGCATGACATCGGGTCGCGAATATTCGGACTTTATCTGGCCGATTGATTTGTATATCGCGTTTTTGATTGTGCTTCCAACAGGCATCAATGTATGGATGACGATTATTACACGGCGAACGCAGGGTATTTATACGACCAACTGGTTCTTTGCCGCAGCCTCCTTCATGACGATTATCGTGTTTCTGATCGGCAACCTGCCGGAGTTCTTCCATCTGACCGGCTTGAACGAGGCCTATATGACATGGTGGTTTGCCCATAATATTCTGGGTTTGTTGATTACGCCGGCAGCAGCGGCGATCAGCTATTATATCATTCCGAAGATTACCGGTAATCCGCTGTATTCCCATCGCGTGGGGCATCTGCACTTCTGGTCACTGGTGGTATTTTATTCCACGCCGGCGGCGCATCATCTGATGGGTTCGCCTTTACCTGAATGGTTGAAGTCCTTTGCTTCGGTGGAAGGCGTGCTGATTCTGGTGCCGGCCATGGCTTTCGTGTGTAATATCACGCTGACCATGCAGGGCCGTTGGCGCATGTTCGTGGAGAATATCGAGGTTCGCTATGCAGTGACATCGAGCCTGTTGGCCATTCCCTTGAATATGCAGGGCGGCTTCCAGCAGACGCGCGCCATTAACTGGTATATTCATGGCACGGGTTGGATCGTGGCGCATGATCATCTGGCCTTGCTTGGCTTCTCCACGTTTGCCGAGGTTTCCGCTGTCGTGTATGGCATGCAGACGCTGCTCAAGCGTAAGCTGTGGTCGTACTCTCTACAGAACTTCCACTATTGGATGGTACTCGTCGGGTTTGGCATCTACTGGGTGACGATGACCATTGCCGGTCTGATTCAGGGTGCGGGCAAGGTGTTCGAGGTGCCGTATGTGGACGTGGTGATTGCTGAGCACCCATATATGATTGGGCGCTGGTTTGGCGGCACCCTGGTGTTCATTGGTAATATTGTCTGGCTATACAATATGTATATGACAGCCAAGGAAGGGTCGCCGGTTCCCGAGGGCTTGCTACCGCACGAGATTGCCTACGAGCGTTAATTATTCCCAGGCGAGGGGATGGCCGTGGTGCTTGACCCTCGCCTCCGAATAGGTTTTAAGGCGATACATATAAAGTTATTTGCAGTGTGCGATTGATTAAATTTATCGAGTTAAATAACAAAGAAAGGGAGGAGTAACAGTGGCATTCAGAGAATATAAATTGGGAGGGATGTTTTTCGGGTTCGCTTTGGCGTTCTCAATGACAATTACCCTTTTCTTTCCAACCATGTACATTACCGATCATGGTGCCCCAAATGATTATGGGCTGGACAAAACCATGACCTACGGGCGCAACAACGGGTTTACCTATAGTGATCCGTTCCTGAAGCAATGGCATAAGCCCATCAAGGCTATTTTGAGCAAGGATCCTGTTTCAGGCAAGCCGCTGGCGAAACCGATGACGGTTTATGTTTATCAACCGGGTTCTCCATTCCCAAGCACCATTGTGCATCCGCGTGTGCTGGCTGGCGCAGGTGTGATTGCTTTGAGTAAAGATAAGGGTGAGATTACGCAAGCGAATGATTCCAAGGGTGCGGTATTTACCTTGTCCAATGGCGTGTATAAGGGTAAGGAGCTGTCCTATATTGATGATTTGACCGCAACCCGTAACTGGACGCCATCCGAGGTGCTGGCGGCCATACCCGATTCGCAGCAGTCACATGCCTCCGCAGGGCGTACCATTTATATGCGTGAAGGTTGCTGGTGGTGCCACACCCTGTTGCCTGAAGAAACCCAGGACTGGGAAACGTTCGGTCGGCCGCCATTGGTGGGAGATTTGAATGGGCAATCACCAACCACCTTTGGTTCTGATCGCAAGGCGCCGGATCTGCTGCATGTGGGTAGTCGCAATTCATCACGTGAATGGATTACCATGCATTTGTTTAATCCGCGTCTGGTGCAACCGCATTCCATTATGCCGCGTTTTGATTATTTGTGGGGCAAGAAGGATGTGAACGGTAAGACGATTAATTTTGCCAAGTGGAGAAAGAACTATCTGGCGTATGCCGCTGGCAAGGATATTTATCCCCCCGAAGTTCCGACTCCGGCGAGGAATAGTGAAGCGAGACGTTTGATCGACTATCTGCTTGATCTGAAATAAGGGAGGGAAAAGAAATGGGATTAAGACTGGATCGACCATTGTACACGATTACAACGCATGATGAGAATCTAAAGGCTGAACATATTTGGGAAAATGAGAGTCTGGGCGGTATCAAGGAGAACAACAATCCGGTGCCTGCGCCGATTGCCGTTCTGTTGATTATTATTGTCATAACGGCCTTTATGTTGACTTTTCCGTTGTGGGGTCAGCGGCCTACAGCGGCCTTGTATTCGGACTATGTGGACTTGCTGAGCTCTCCTGAGATACAGCAGGTGTTGAATAACAAGGATTTATCGGCCTATCAAGCGGATACTCAGACCATGAGAATGATCGAAGATCGCTTGAGCCATTTTTCGTCACCGTATGCTTTTCAGCGCAAGCAGCATATTATGACGATGAATCATTTGCGTTATCTGGCCCCCCAAATCAAGAAGCTGCGCGCCTCCGGTGCGGACATGGAGCAGTATTCCATCATAGGGCCGAACGTCGTCAAACAGAACTTCTTTCGTATCGTTGATGGAAAAATTGTTGCCAAGCAGCCATGGTGGGATGCCGGCTACACCATTGATGTATTCTATGTAATTTACTTCTTTAGCGTGGTTTTCTTCCTGATCAAGGGGCTGCCCCCGACATCGTGGGAGCCGGATCACAGTAAGGCGCATTGATTCGCCTATTTTGATAAATATCGTTAACGCTAATTTAAGGAGGATTTTATGATTGATTTGGATAGACCAACATTATGCGTGTTTGGGGTTATTATGATTGCCTTTTGGGCGCCGTACCTGTACGGGTTCGTTATTGATAAATTCAAGAAGGATTCCCCGGATCCCAGGCGGCGTACATTTTAGAACTTACGAAGGATTACCGCATCCATACAATACCACCTGGATGATGGTACAAAGGTCAAACGCGGCATCTCTACGATGCCGCGTTTTTTTTTGGTTCTTTTGCTGTAACTATTCAGCACCCCTATGGATTGGCTGTCATTGCGAGGAGGAACGACGAAGCAATCTC
>CAZDWG010000023.1:4952-11914 GCA_964509005.1 uncultured Zetaproteobacteria bacterium | reverse complement strand
TAATAACTTGACATTGGGCCTTGAACCCAGGAATCGACATTGAATATTTTCATATAGTCAGGAAGATCAAAATCTTACGCTATGTGTGCTGGCAATGACTCTTTCCAGCATTATTGGATTCGGCTTGTCACGCGGGCCATGAACCCACGCCCTGACGCATCAGTTCTGGGCTGTCTCCGCACAAGTCAATCACGGTGGTCGGCACCGATCCACCCCACCCCACATCGAGCACCAGTATATTCGAGCCCTTCAAGTGCAAAACGAACGCATCCGGATCAACTGCGGCATTCTGTTCTCCGGGGAAAACCAGGGTGGTGGCCAAAAGGGGTTCACCCAATTCTTCCAGTAAACCCCGGCATACGGCATGGGCCGACATGCGAATCCCTACATCACGGCGTTTGCCGAATATGCGTCGCGGCAACTTCGAATTAGCAGGAAGAATAAATGTGTACGGACCCGGCAAACAACGTCTGAGTACACGGTGCGCATCATTATCCATGCGCACATAACGGGCCGCATGCGATAAATCCAGACACACCAGTGACCACCAATGCTGCTTGTCCAGTTGCCGCAAACGACGTATGCCGGAAATCGCCTCGGAAGAACCGGGCAACGCCATTAACGAGTAAGTCGTTTCCGTCGGCACGATGACCGCCAGCCCCTGGCGCATATATTCAGCGGCATGCCGGATGAGCCTCGCCTGAGGGTACTCGGGATGCAACCTTAAGCGTTCAAACATCAGTCAATACCGCTAAAACCCTGGAAGAAAATTCTTCAGTTTCCGCCGAATCCGGTCAATCTGTTGCGCGGGCGCCGGTGATGGAGTTGGCGTTGCACCCGGTGTCGAATTTCCTGAAGCAGGAGCACCTTGTAAAATACCTTTAAGAATACCTTTCAAGCCACCTTTCCCGCCCTTGAGAATGCCTTTAATATTCCCGACGTTACCCATCAACGTTTTGATATCCATTTCCACCTTCACCCTGGGGGCGTTCAGGGGGCCCTTGATACGCAGAGGAATGACCAATCCCTTCCTTGCGGCTTCAGTGTCGCCCTGTCCCTCCAGGCTTCCCACCAAGCGGGGCTTAACATGGTAGTCTATATTTTTAGTTGCGAGGTTTACCTGCCCGTAACCCGTGAGGCGAAACAAGGGAGAGGCCATAAATAAATCATTATTGAATACCACACCGTTTTTAACTTTGAAGCTGCCGGAAAGTTGCGAGAAATCCGTCTGTTTGGGACCGCTCTGCTGACCAAGCGTGGTGATATTCCGTAATGTTCCCGCGATATCAAAGCCCTTGATCATACCGTCACGCAACAAAACATTGCCCGTGCCATTCAGATGCGCCAACGCTGCTTGCGGCAGCAAACCAATACTACTTAGCTGCGTATCCATCTGCATAACACCGGCAAACATATCCGTCTTCGCCAGAGCCTTGAGCACCGGTTCCACCTGCACGCCGCGCACCTTCACCGACTCGGTCCATTGAACAGGATAGCGGCTGACAATCAGGCTGGCTTTCTCACTCACCTGGCCTCCAGCCAGTTCGAAGCGGAAGGGATCCAGATTAAATGTTCCATGCCTCCCGTTAATCGTGGCATGCACATGCGCCAGATCAAGGCCATGTAGAAACAAATGCTCGACCTGTAAGCCTACGGTGACGCGCCATGGCTTCATGAAACGTAAGTCAGGCTCGTTGGCCATTCCTTTGTTCACGGCTACTTCTCCGGGTTTCCGGGCAATCGCCGCACCCGTGTTATCACCATTATTACTGGCATCATGCTGCCCAATTCGTGCGCCTTCAGCTTGAGTATCAGGCGTCACACGGCCATTCGGGTTGCCGCCGGTTGGTGTCTGGTTTTGAACCTTGCTTTTTTCCGGTTGAGGTAACCATGGGTCGATATGCAAGCCCCTGGACGCAATTCGGAGCCGGACGACGGGCTCGGGTCCAAACTGGATACCCCCGGAGGCCTGGACAAGTTCCTCATTCAGTATCAATTGTATATCCCGAAATTCTACATGCTTTGTGTCACCCGCGGCCAGTAATCCCACTTTAATCTGTTTCCAGGGCTTGGGATGAGCGGCGTATAAAGTCTGCAAATCCGGTACCCATGCCGACAACTGTTCACGGCTCAATGCCGGTGTATTAACGCGCACCTGATACTGCAAGTGGCGCCCTATACCGCGCACGAAACCTGTCATTTGCACGACCTTCTCTCCAGTCACACGCACGACCACGCGGTCAAATTTTATGCGATCAGGTTTCGACATTTCAACCTTCCACGCCACATCCGCATTATGTTCGCCGTGCAATGCCAGCGTGCCCGCCGTCACACGCAGACCATTCGGCCTCTGTTCAATTCTGACATTCAATGCCAATGTGTCCTTGCCCAGCTTCGCCAATGCGGGAATAAAGGCGGCAACCTTTTCGAGGGTAATGGCTTTGGCCTGAATATCAGCCTGTAATGGCAGGTTCTCAATCTTAAATGTGGCCAAATCCCCCACGGGCCCCACTTTCCCCTTGATGGAAAAGGCATCACCCGAAACTTTTCCCGAAACTTGTACGTGTACGGGTTGGTCAAGCTGAAGACCATCCACTTTGACGTCAAATTGGCTCAAGGTAATGTCACGCCCCGACCGCATATCGTGATAATGTACCTCACCATTCAGCATACGCATGGATTTGGCTGTCAGACTAGCCAGGAAAACGTTATTTTCTGGTAGACTCGGCGTTCCCGCGCCTCCTGACGTTCCCGCACCCCCCGCGGCACTCGCTGACGCGCCCTTTTTGGCCGCTGGAAACAGACCCTCCCAGTTCCCCGCACCGCTGGCATCGCGTTCCAGCAACAGTTTCGGGCTATCCAGCACGAAGCGCTTTATTTCGATATGTTTGCTCAACAAAGGTAACAATGCCAGGCGCACATCCAGGCTCTTGACCTGTAAAAAATCCTTATTCGAGAAGCCTTTCCTGTTAGCAACCCGCACATTATCGAGGCGCACGCCCACCCATGGGAAAAACGACGCATGTAACTCGCCCATATCGACCTTGCGCCCTATGGCCTGTTCGGCTTTCTCGATAATCAGTCCCTTATAGTGATTGGCATCAATAAAAAACGGAGCGGCGAGTAGTACGACTACGAGTAAAGCGAGAAAAACAAGACTATATTTGACGGTTTTCCTGGCGAGTTTGTTCATCGGGCTATCGTGGATGATACGGGCGCTGGCCGCAAGGGTGGAAAGTACGCCATGCGCATGCCCCGAGGCCTAACCTGAACTATTTGTGAATAGTCTAGGCTAGCAGTTCGCGCACAATGCGGCTAAGCGCGGGAACAGGCGTCGGTTTGGTCACAACACAACAGTCTTTTAGATCCTCCATCTCCTCCTGAATTTGTTCCTCGCCATAACCGGTCTGGAATAGAATGGGCAGGCTCGGAGCGTATGCACGCATACGGAGTGCCGCATCCACGCCACCCAGTTGCGGCATCACCACATCCAGTATGACCAGACGAATCTCATCCTGATGTTCTTCAAACAGACGGACAGCCTCTTCCCCGTTGCTCGCAATGAATACACGGTAACCCATGGACTCCAGCAATTCCCGTGAGACCTCAAGTACGGACTCTTCATCATCAGCCAACAAAATGGTCTCGCCATGTCCCTCCAGCACCTGGTCTCTCGCAGGCCGGGGAGGAGCCTCGGGCTGTTCGATCAGGGGAAGAAACACATAAAATGCGCTTCCTTTCCCCTCCTCGCTCTCTACCTCAACAACGCCTTCATGAGACTGTACCGCGCCGTAGACCATGGCCAGACCTAATCCCGTGCCTTCGCCAACGCCCTTGGTGGTGAAAAATGGATCGAACAGTTGGTGTAGATGCTCCTCCGGTATGCCATGCCCGTTATCTTCGACTGTCAGCCGCGCATAGGGTTTGTGTGAAAGGTCCGGATGCCGGTCCCACAAGGCTTCATCCGCTTTCAGCACATCCAGCGAAACATGGATCGCCGGATGGGCTTGTGCGGCAACGGCATGTCTCGCATTGGCAATGAGATTTAGTAATATCTGCTGTAATAAAGTGGCATCTCCATTCACCGTGCACTCAATATCCGGTATATCCAGCGCGAAACTAATATTCGCCGGAACACTGCCACGCGACAGCTTGAACACCTCTTTCAGGAAAGGCGCGAGCGATATCGGCTGCATATGGGTTTGACCCTTGCGTGCAAAGGTTAATAATTGCGAAATCATGTCCGCGGCGCGGAATCCTGTTGTTTCGACCCGCTTCAGCCTCTTTTGTGCATCGGGACGATCCATCAGTGCCTTGCGGACGAGATACACCGTGCCAAGCATACCAGCCAGCATGTTGTTGAAATCATGCGCAATGCCGCCGACCAAAGTACCAATGGCTTCCATCTTCTGGGCCTGATAAAACTTTTTTTCCAGCCTTTCAATTTCGCTGACGTCATCATGGACGCCAACAAAACGAGTCACCTCTCCGTATTCGTCAAAAATTGGGGAAATGGTCAACATCACCGGATAGAAACCGCCATCCTTTCTTCGATCAATCACTTTGTCCTTCCAGATTTTCCCCGACAGGATCGTTTTCCACATCCTTTCATAGTAGGCCGCATCCTGCTTGCCGCTGTTTAGAATATTGGGGGTCTTGCCAACGGCTTCCGCAGCGGAATATCCGGTTATTTTTGTAAATGCCGCGTTGACATATTCAATCGTTCCATCCCGATCCGTAAGCATAATGGATTCGTTGGCCTGCTCGATAGCTTCAAGGAGATGGTGTAACGATGCTTCCCTGTTTCTTCTTTCCATGGTGAGAGCTGCGAGTCCGGCTGCACGTTTGATGTCGCGCAGTTCGTTCTCATCAGGCGCACACGGGTGATCGTAATACATGGCAAACGTACCCAGCACACGATGACTGGCATCCTTGATGGGTTCCGACCAGCACGATTGCAATCCGTGATGAAGCGCCAAATCTTTGTAGTCATCCCAAAGGGGATCAATCGAAATATTCTCGACAATCACTCGCTTGCCCAGAAAAGCAGCCGTGCCGCAAGACCCCGCACAAGGCCCGATTACAGCACCGTCGATGGCGGCCATGTATGCGTCGGGTAAACTCGGTGCGCCACCATGAAACAATTGATTTCCTCGCAAAACAAGAATGGAAGCACGCATCCCGTGGTGACGATCTTCAAACATGAGGCAGATGGCATCATAAATGCTCGAAACCGGTTTTTCAGAAATGGCCATTTCCAGGATTTCGGATGTTTTCTCGTTCAGTTGGTCTGTTTGTTTGCGTTCGCTAATATCCGTGATGGAAACCAGCAGGCGACTCCATGTATCCTCATACCCCGGCATGATCGAGGTGCGTATCGCGGTATAAACCGGCTCCCCGGTTAGTGTTTTCGTTACCGCCTCACTGGCGGTACATCCTTCGCCCCCGGCTAGCGCAATCAATCCTTCCCTGAATACCTCGTAGGACTCTTTGGTAAAGGTTTTGTCTATCCCCTCAAGAAGCTGCTCCTGACTGTTGGCTTTATACAGATTCAGCGTGGCCTTATTGACCTGGATGACCCGGACCTTCTTTGCGCACGCGATGAGCATTTCCGGATGGCTGGCAAAGTGTGCCTTCAGATTACTCACCTCAGAGGCGCGCAACTGGTCAATGATTTTTTTTACATCTGACAAATCCTCTATCCATAAAGAAACAGGAGCCTCGTCGAACATGCGCCGAAATGCGTCATCCGGTAACGGAAGAGTGGATGGTGCTTCGTCCTTCCCCCCTGAGGTCACGGTCATTCTACGGCCCGCCGTCCAACAATTCGCGGAAGATGCGGCTAAGCTCGGGGAGGGATGTTGGCTTACTCACAATACGGCAATCTTTCAGATGTTTCATCTCTCTCCGCACCTGTTCCTCGCCATAACCGGTCTGGAACAGAATGGGCAAGTCCGGAGATGCCGCACGCATGCGCAGTGCCGCCGCTACGCCGCCCAGTTGCGGCATCACCACATCCAGTATAACCAGACGAATCTTGTCCTGATGCTCTCCAAACAGCCTGACGGCCTCTTCTCCATTGCTCGCTACCAGCACGCGGTAACCCATGCTTTCCAATAATTCTCGATAGACTTCACAAACGAGTTCCTCATCGTCGGCCAGCAAGATGGTTTCGCCATGCCCTTCCATGCGCGCCCGTTTTTCCTCAAGTTGGAAGGGGGTGTCGCTTTGTTCAATCAGGGGAAGAAATATATGGAATGCACTTCCTCTCCCCTCCTCGCTTTCCACCTCAATCACGCCGTGATGAGACTGCACCGCACCGTACACCATAGCCAGGCCCAGCCCGGTACCTTCGTCGGCCTCCCTGGTCGTAAAGAACGGTTCGAATAATTTGTCGCGACACGCCTCTGGAATGCCGCAGCCATTGTCTTCCACTGTCAGCCGGGCATGGGGTTTATGTGGAAGGTTCGGATAGCGTTCCCATGAGGCTTCATCCGCTCCCAGAACACCCAGCGAAACATGAATGGCCGGGTGGTCTTGCCCGACAACGGCGTGCCTAGCATTGGCGATGAGGTTTAGTAATGCCTGTTGCAACAGGGTCGCATCACCCTGCACCGCACATTCGTCTTTCGATACGGCCAATGTGAAAGCGATATTCTCGGGAATACTGCCATGCGCCAGCTTGAATGCCTCTTTCATGAAGGGGGCCAATGCCATGGCTTGCATATCCGTCGCACCCTTGCGTGCAAAGGTCAATAATTGCGAAATCATTCCCGCAGCGCGAAATCCCGTTGTCTCGACCAGCTTCAGCTTCTCCTGCGCCTCGGGATGATCTGTAAGCGCCTTGCGGACGAGGTACACCGTGCCCAGCATACCGGTCAGCATATTGTTGAAATCATGCGCGATGCCACTGGCCAGGGTGCCAACCGCTTCCATTTTCTGGGCTTGAACAAACTGTTCTT
>CAZDWG010000023.1:0-4852 GCA_964509005.1 uncultured Zetaproteobacteria bacterium | reverse complement strand
GGCGGTTATCATCATCAACCGCTTCACCCACCCAGGCCATTTTGTACTCGCCTTCAGCTACAATAAGCCTGCAAATTTTTTCGAGCAAGCGTTGTTCATCCGCTACGCGAACCAGTGCCTGATTGCAGTCACTAAGCATGCGCAGGGTGCGATTCGTTCTGCGTAATTGTTCCTTTGCCCGCGTACGCTCATCCAACAGCCGCAAATTCTGTAGCGCCGCAGCTACAATACCGGACAGGGATTTCAGCATTTCCAGATCCTGACCATCAAAATCCTCGCCATCGAGACGGTCGTGCATTTCGAAGCAGCTCAGAATATTCCCTTCCGCATCCAGAATCGGCGTATCGGCAAGTTTGAAGAAATTGAAGGCTTGCTGAAGTTCCTGAATCACATGCGTATCATGCATCGCATCGTTGCTGACATAGGGCTCGCGCGTCGCCAATACATGTCCCGGCACGCCATACCCGGGCGGGAAATCCTGTTTGATCGGTCGGTACTCATCCTTGTAAGCGTATTCGCGAAAGCACATCTTCCCGTCGCGATACAAGCCGACGCAGCCCGCCTCGCAATTCACCAGTCGGCGCGCCAGGTCAACCAGTTTACGGGCAATCTGCCGCTCATCCAGCGTTTCATTGATGCTGCGGCCTGCTTCGGCCAACACGACCAACTGCTGCTCGCGCCGCAGCAATAAGCGCTCGCGCCGTTTTCGCTCGGTGGTGTCGCGCACGGTGGTAACAATAAAATCCCCGCCCTCTTGCGCTACATATCTCGAACTAATTTCCACTGGAAACACACGGCCATCCCTGCGCTGATGTTCTCCTTCAAAAGTAATAGCACCCGATCTCTCCATCTCCCGCACATGCGCTTTCCATGCCTTGGCATCGGGCAGCCTGGTTTCAATGTCTGTCACCCCCATCGTAAGGAGTTCACTCAGGCTGTAGCCCAAACGCACGCAAGCTGTCCTGTTTACATCCAGGAAACGACCCGTATCCGGCTCAATAACAAACACGCCATCATTGGATCCATCCATCAGCTCACGAAACTGCTTTAGTTTCTGCCCCCAACTGCTTGCGCTCGGTGATATCAATCACTGTTCCGATGACCACATGCTGGCCATCATATCTTGTCGGGTTTGAGGACAGATACCCCCAGCGCGTTTGGCCGTCTTTCCTCCTTAGCTTGATTTCATAATAGCTCGGCGTGGTTTTCCCCTGCTTATGTTCCTGCCAGTGCTGCTGCACCTCCGCAAGCGATTCAGGCGCAATCAAATCAGGAATCCCCAAAGACTTCAGTTCATCCAGCGCGTATCCCCAGAGTTCCTCGAATGCCGGATTGGCATACAGTATCTCGTCCCGGAACACAAAAATGGCGACTGGACTCGCTTCGGTGAGCGCGCGGAAGCGAGCCTCGCTGGATTTCAAGGCATCTTCGACCTGTTTACGTTGGCTAATATCGTTCATGGGTAAAGGGCAGTGCTAGCATGCGGGCGAAGCATGGTTTGCGGGTCAAGCAGCGCATTCAGCTCAGCCTCCGGCAAAATATTCATGTCCAAACAGATTCGGCGCACCGTTTTGCCTTCGGCGATGGCCTGCTTGGCTATCTCCGCTGCCTTGTTATAGCCGATCTTCGGCACCAATGATGTCACCATGCTCATGCTCCATTCGATCTGATCGGCGCATTTCTTGCGGTTTGCCGTCAAACCTGCGATACATTTGTCCGCAAATATACGACAGACATTGGCCAGCAGTCGCTCAGATTCAAGCAGGTTGTGTGCCATCATCGGCAACATTACATTCAGGTCGAGCAAACCGGAAGCGCCACCAAAGGCAATCGCCGTATCATTGCCAATCACCTGTACCGCGACCTGTGCCAGCGATTCGGCCATCACCGGATTGACCTTGCCAGGCATGATCGAAGAACCGGGCTGCACGGCAGGCACCGTAATCTCACCGATGCCGCAGCGCGGCCCGGCATTCAGCAGGCGTACATCATTGGCGATCTTGAGCAGAGATACCGCCAGCGTTTTCAGTACCCCGGAAAGCTCTACGCTTGCATCCTGCGCTGCCTGTGCCTCAAAATGATTACGTGTTTCGCTAAACTCGATACCGTAGGAAGAGGACAGTTCATTCGCCACGCGGGTGCCAAATGCGGGATGTGTATTCAGTCCCGTGCCGACCGCCGTGCCACCGATGGCAAGCTCTACAAGGCGGGGCATGGCCGCCTCCAGTCGCGCGATACCGAGTTCGACCTGTCGTGCCCAGCCGGAAATCTCCTGGCCGAGCGTGACCGGGGTCGCGTCCATCAGATGCGTACGGCCAATCTTGATCACATCGCGGGTGTCCTCCGACTTTTTGGCCAACCCGGCATGAAGGTGGCGCAGGGCGGGCAACAGCTTATGGACGAGAAGGTCGGCAGCGGCGACATGGATTGCGGTTGGAATCACATCGTTGGATGATTGCCCCATATTGACATGATCGTTTGGATGTACCGATATTTCGTCATTCAATCGCGCACAGCGGTGTGCAATGACCTCATTGGCGTTCATGTTTGTAGACGTGCCTGAGCCGGTCTGAAAGATATCAAGCACCATCTGATCGTCCCACCGCCCTTCGGCCAGTTCCGCCGCCGCTTGCCGGATCAACGCGGCACGCCCGCTATCCAGCTTTTTCAACCCCTCATTCACCTTTACCGCAGCCAGTTTAATGCGCCCCAAAGCCTTAATGAACTCACGCGGGAAGCGCAGGCCGGATACCGGAAAATTTTCCACGGCCCTGGCTGTAGAGGCACCGTACATCACATCAATCGGCACCTGCATCTCGCCCATCGAATCGCATTCCGTCCGATAGTCCTTGTGCTCCTGTTGGTTTGATTGGTCCATATCTACTCCCTTTTCAGGCACAATAGTGTAATATCATCTTCCTGGGCTGTCTGACCGAACAGCTTCAGCGCTTTGAACAACTGTCCCGGCAAATCTCCGGGCTGCGATCCCCGGTGCGCGACAAGCCAGTCCGCCAGGCGTTGATCACCAAACATTTCTCCACTTGCGTCCCGGCCCCTTGTGCTGCGTGCCTCAGTCACACCATCGGTGTAGGCCAGTAAGAGATCTCCCGTGCGAAGCTTAATCCTTTGTGGCTCAATGCTGATCTCCGGCATCATTCCCAAAGGAGGGGCGGAAGCATGCAAGCGTTCCACTCCGCGGTCCGTCAACAACATGGGCGGCACATGCCCGGCATTCAGCCACAGCAGGGAATGGCTGCCAGGAAGCAATTTAGCCATAAACAAGGTCACGAAGCGACCACCCGCAAGGCTCTGAAAAAGTGCTTTGTTGATATAATCCATAGCCTTGTCAAAGGGAACGTTTTCAGCCGCCAGCACATGTAACATCGCTTGCAGATTGGCCACGGTCAACGCCGCCGGATAGCCCTTTCCCGCCACATCGGCCATGACCAGCCATAGGCGTCCGTCAGGAAGCGTGATGAAATCGTAATAATCCCCGCCGACGGAATAACAGCTCTGCTCGAAAGCGCAAAAGGCGTAACCGGGGACATCGGGTGGCGCATCCGGCAACAAGCCCTGTTGAATTTCCGTCGCTATCTTTAGAGAATCTTTCAGATCTTCCCGCTCCTGCAAGCCGCGCAGGGCGGTATTCAGGCCCTTGGCCAACTCACCCAGATCATCGTCAATAAGAATCGGTACGCGGCCCTCGAAATTTCCCTGCCGCATAAACTCCAAGCCCTTGGCCAGTTCGGTAATGACCAGTTTAAGGGATCGGCTAACAAGAAAGATCAGGTAGGTACTGGCCAGAATATAAATGACGAACAGCACCAGCCCCTGCGCAGCAATAAAAGACCTCTCCACAGACTGACTGGACTCAGTCGCCATCCATGCCTGAATAGCCAGGAGACTGGTGGGAACCAGGCCTGTCACAAAAAAAACCAGCCACGGGCGCCGGGAAGAATCTGTAAAATAGTGCAGGGAATGTAATTCCCTGACATCTGTCGGAAACATCTCCCTGGGTCCGAGAGTGAGCCGCAAGTCAAGCTCATACCGTATGGTCGTGGCAAAGGCAATGGACGGGATGAGCACCGTCATGCCAAAATAGATAGGCATCACTAGAGAAATAATCATAGGCGGCGTCAGAACGGCGCTGCCGGATGCCATCGCCGCGATTCCCAGTAATGTAAGCAGCAGATAGGAGGCATAACACGCTCCGGCTACGATGAATATTTTCAGGGAACGCAATGGTAATTGCGCCATAATCGTTTCAACCACCCGGCCCTGCCTGACCCTCCCCTTTCCACGCCGCTCAAGAATAACCATAGGCCAGTAAGCCCACGCCGCCGCGAACCCGAATACCAGCATGAAAAGAATAAAATCCAGCACCGATAACCAGTGAGGTAGTCCGAGGAGATCACTGTTCCCACTCAGCCGCATGATGATTTGCGCCAGCGTAAACAGCAGCGGTAAGGGCCACAGGCGCATCATGTAGCGCAGAAGAGAGATGAATTCGTGGGGAATCCAAGTGAAGAACATGCTTGAAGGTTATACTAACTCGCCCGCAATTTCACACTGGTGGATGGGTGGCCGACCGCGCTTGCATGCCGTGAAGTAAGGCCTATCGGAAAGGTCAAGGGCCTGCATCACTGCAAGCCCTTGTCTCTACTGGCTCCCCGGGTCGGACTCGAACCAACGACATGGTGATTAACAGTCACCCGCTCTACCAACTGAGCTACCGGGGAATGGGAGGCGCGAACGTTACGAATCTGCCCGGAGGGTGTCAACAGCAAGCCTTTTTCCCCACGGCTAATTTGTTCTAGCCTTTAAGTTGATGATTATTTTCTAGGGCAAGTGT
>CAZDWG010000022.1:4931-12139 GCA_964509005.1 uncultured Zetaproteobacteria bacterium | reverse complement strand
TGATGCTGTTCTCGGATGCTAAAAAAGCGTGTGAAAAGTTAATCCAGTCGCTGGACTAGGAGCCTGAACTATTCACAAATACTGCCGCACGGTAAATTTTGCATACACCCGGCAAGCTGATAACCTTGTCGGCGGCTCAATCAAAAAGCTGTAACCTAGATCCTGCAAGCAATCGTGCATGCAGAGTGTGAGGCATGGGTTTATATAGCGTATTGAAAAAACATGTTGTCACCTTATTGGTGATGAATATTTTTTCGATATGCTAGATGAATCAAGGGCTTGTGCTATGTGTGTGCGATCACTTGCAGGATCTAGGTATTATTCATTCCGAGGACTCATACCATGCCAAGATACCGCCGCTTCTCTGACGCCTCCGTCAGTGAGAAAATCCTTGATACCATCTTTCTTATTACGATTGGCATCGGCACGATCTTCGCTGTTGTTTATGTTTACCTGACCCATGAGGGGTTGGATGGCAAGCCGGGCTTAAGCGCAGCCGATATTCGTATTGCCTATTACGGCGCCAATCAGCAGACCCGGCTGGGCGCGGCCCTGCATGGTCCCATGGCCGGAAATCTGCCCATCGCGGAAAAACGAAAGGTTATTTTTGACTGGCTCGATCACGGCCATAAACAAGCGGAGTTTGAGGCCAAAGTGGCTCCGATACTCAATAAATATTGTATTATGTGTCACTCCGGGGAGGCTGGCCTGGGATTGCCCCCACTGACCTCTTTTGCCGCCGTCTCAAAGCTGACAAAACAGGATACGGGTGCTTCACTCTTGAGTCTGGTGCGCGTTTCGCATATCCATCTTTTTGGGATATCCTTTATTTTGTTCTTTCTTGGTCGCATTTTCATATTGTGCGAAATGCCTGTCATGGTAAAGCGCATTACCGTAGCGGTTCCGTTTCTGGCTATGCTGCTGGATATTTTCTCATGGTATGCAACCAAATTCATTCCAGGCTTTTCTTACACGGTTATTATTGGTGGGGGTCTGATGATCTTGTCCATAGGCGTTCAGATCGTGGTGTCTATATATCAACTGTGGCTCTACAAACCCAGGGTGGAATCCATTGAGATGTAACCTTGTTACCCTCTTATGTGTGTCGAACATACCCGTTACAGCGCGCGGCTTGCGAGGACAATAAAAGAAGATCCCACTGAACAACAATGGCTTTATATCATTGCATGGTTCGCCATACAGGAGTAGAATGGTCCTGTATTTATAGCTCCTAAGAGGATACCTGAGATGTTTCGGATTACACGTTTGACTGATTACGGTGTGTTGCTGATGACGCAGCTTGCCAAAAGCGCACATGAAGTACACAACGCCGCCGACCTTGCCGGACAGGTGTATGTACCTCTGCCAACGGTGAGCAAGATTTTGCAAATCCTGTTGCACGAGAATCTGCTCGCATCCATTCGCGGAGCGGGAGGCGGTTATCGCCTTGCGCGCCATGCCGCCGACATTTCCGTGCGCGATATTATCGTGGCTCTGGAAGGTCCCATCGCACTCACCGAATGTAATCTGGAAGAGGGAAACTGTGAGCAGGAAAGCCACTGTGCTACCCGCGCCAACTGGCGCAGGATTAATCAGGCACTGCGGCATGCCCTGGGCGATATCAGTCTGGAAGATATGGTTCATCCTGATTTTTCCCCCGTTATGCGTATAGAAAAACTCGGTGAAGCGATCCCGAAACCGCAGAAGGCAGGGTGAATGGTGGCGAAAAATACACACGTCGAAGCTCTGGTCAAACAGGAATATAGTGCCGGGTTCATCACCGATATTGAGGCGGATACTGTACCTCCCGGCCTGGATGAGCATGTCGTTCGGCTGATTTCGGCCAGGAAGCATGAGCCGGAGTGGATGACTAAGTGGCGAATCGCCGCCTACCGTCACTGGCTGACCATGCATGAGCCGGAATGGGCGCATGTACATTATGAACCGATTGATTATCAATCCATTTCCTATTACTCGGCACCCAAATCGAATGAGGATGCACCGAAGAGTCTGGATGAGGTGGATCCCAAGTTGCTGGAAACCTACAAGAAGCTGGGTATTCCGCTACACGAGCAGGCGGCGCTGGCCGGCGTGGCCGTGGATGCTGTATTTGATTCCGTTTCGGTTGCCACGACCTTTAAGGAAAAGCTGGCGGAGGTTGGCGTGATTTTCTGTCCCATGTCCGAGGCGGTTGAAAAACACCCCGATCTGGTACGCCAGTATCTGGGCAGTGTGGTGCCGACAACGGATAATTTCTTTGCATCGCTCAATTCCGCCGTGTTTAGCGATGGGTCGTTTGTGTATATTCCCAAAGGTGTGCGTTGTCCGATGGAGTTGTCCACCTATTTCCGTATCAACGCTTCCAACACCGGGCAGTTTGAGCGCACGCTGATTATTGCCGACGAAGGTTCTTATGTGAGTTACCTCGAAGGATGTACCGCACCCATGCGCGATGAAAACCAGTTGCATGCTGCGGTGGTTGAGCTGGTAGCGATGGAAGGCGCTCACATCAAGTATGCCACGGTCCAGAACTGGTATCCGGGAGATGAAAACGGGGTGGGGGGTATCTATAATTTCGTCACCAAGCGGGGCGAGTGCCGGGGAGATCGTTCCCGTATTTCATGGACGCAGGTGGAAACGGGAAGCGCTATCACCTGGAAGTATCCGGGTTGCGTGCTGAAAGGCGATGATTCCATCGGCGAATTTTATTCGGTTGCCCTGACCAACCATTATCAGCAGGCGGATACCGGGACCAAGATGATACATATCGGTAAGAACACCCGCAGCACCATTCTTTCCAAAGGTATTTCAGCAGGTCATGGTCAGCAGTCGTACCGCGGGCTGGTGAAGGTGCTGAAGGGTGCGGAGAAGGCACGCAATTATTCGCAGTGTGATTCCCTGCTATTGGGTAAAACCTGTGGTGCGCATACCTTTCCCTATATTGAAGTGAAGAATCCATCGGCTCAGGTGGAGCATGAGGCCACAACATCGAAGATTGGCGATGACCAGTTGTTTTACTGTATGCAGCGCGGCATTCCGGAAGAGGATGCGGTTAGCATGATCGTTAATGGATTTTGTAAGGATGTGTTTGCCGAATTGCCGATGGAGTTTGCCGTTGAGGCTGGAAAACTACTGGCCGTAAGCCTCGAAGGCGCGGTGGGATAAAAGGTTTATTATATGCTAAAAATTGAACATTTACATGTAAGCGTGGATGGCAAGGAAATCCTGAAAGGGATTGATCTGGAGATTAAAGCCGGAGAAGTGCATGCCATCATGGGACCGAACGGTTCCGGTAAGAGCACCTTGTCCAACGTCATCGCGGGGCGTGACGGCTATGAAGTGACACAGGGCGCCATCCGTTATCGGGGCGGGAATCTGCTGGAACTAAGCCCTGAGGAACGTGCGTGGGAAGGTATCTTTCTTGCCTTTCAGTATCCGGTCGAGATTCCCGGCGTCAACAACGTCTACCTGCTCAAGGCAGGATTAAACGCCATCCGCAAGCACCGGGGCGAATCTGAACTGGATGCCATGGATTTCATGTCCATCATCAGGGAAAAAATGAAGCTGGTGGATATGGATGAGTCTCTGGTCCGCCGTTCGGTCAATGAGGGATTCTCCGGGGGTGAGAAAAAGCGCAACGAAATTTTCCAGATGGCGGTGCTGGAACCGAAACTCGCCATCCTGGATGAAACCGATTCCGGCCTGGATATTGATGCCTTGAAGATCGTTGCGGGTGGCGTCAACAAACTGCGTTCAAACGAGCGGGCGATAGTGATGATTACGCATTATCAACGCTTGCTGGACTATATCGAGCCGGATGTCGTGCATGTGCTGGCCGATGGCCGCATTGTAAAAACGGGCGATAAATCGTTGGCGCTGGAACTGGAAGCGCGCGGCTATGAGTGGGTGCTTGAAGAGGCCAGTGTTCTATCCCATAAATTCGTTGCCCCTCAGCAAGGTTGAACGGGATATGACGCAATCCATCAAGATGGTGCGTGATGCCGCATGGCGGGTCTATGCGCGGGCCGGGTTGCCGACGACGCGTGATGAGGACTGGAAATACACCGATTTGTCGCGTCTGACGGCTGTCCTAGGTGAAGCATGGTGGACGCCTGCTCCGGCGGCAAATACGGACCAAAAAACAGTTGAAAAACTACTGATCCCGGAGCTGGACGCTTATGGTCTGATATTCGTCAATGGTCGTTTTCAGGGCGATATGCCGGATTTGCCTGAAGGCGTTTCCGTCATTTCCCTGTCGGTATTGCTGGACTCCGATGCGGGTCAAGCCGCCAAAGCACTGGACATGGATGAGAATGCGCCTTTGTTTAACGGAGCGGTTGCCGTCAATACCGCCATGGCTTCGCATGGCGCATGTATTTGTATCGCCGATGGCGTGAAACTGGATAAGCCCTTGTATCTGCTGCATGTCGCCACATCCGGCGGCGCATCGCACATGCGGCACGGTATCTGGATGGGTCGCGGCGCCACGGCTCATGTCATCGAACACTATGTGGGTGATTCCACGGAAGCGGGGCTGACGCACAATGTCACGCTGGTACATCTTGATGAAGCGGCAACGCTCTATCATGATCGCTTGCAGATGGAAGCGGAAAAACAATTCCACCTTGGCCGGGTCGATGTGAAACAGCTGCGCGATAGTCGTTTCATCTCACATTCACTGGCACTCGGCGCGGCATTGTCGCGGGTGGATATTGCCGTGTCCCTGTCCGGCGTGAACGCCTCGTGCGTTCTGAACGGGCTGTATCTGATCGGCGGCAGGCAACATGCAGATCATCACACGCGCATTGACCATGCAAGCCCCGATTGCATCAGCCGGGAAACCTACAGAGGCGTACTTGCCGGTCGTGCCCGCGCCGTGTTCAACGGCAAGGTGGTGGTACATAAAGGAGCGGACGGCACGGATGCGAGTCAGTCCAATGGCAACCTCCTGCTATCCGATCATGCCGAAGTGGATACCAAGCCGGAGTTGGAGATTTATGCCGATGAAGTCCAATGTACACACGGTGCAACGGTCGGTCAGTTGGATATGGATCAATTGTTTTACCTGCGAAGCCGGGGTTTGAGTGAAGCCTCAGCCATGAATGTGTTGACCTTTGCCTTTATCGAAGATGTGCTTGCCCGGATAAGTATCGCGCCGGTGCGCCGCTATCTGGAACGAGCCGCACTGAAGAAGCTGCCGCAAGGCGATGTATTGCGGGAGATGGCGTGATGTTCGATGTCAATAAAATTCGGGCCGAATTTCCCGTTCTGCAGCAACAGGTGTACGGCCATCCATTGGCCTATCTGGACAATGCGGCGACGACGCAGAAGCCGCGGTGCGTCATTGACGCGCTATGTCATTATTACGAACGGGAGAATGCGAATATTCACCGCGGCGTGCATTATCTGAGCGAGAAGGCGACCGCGAAATACGAAGACGCGCGGCAGAAGGTGCGCGCCTTTGTCAACGCTCGTTCGGAACGCGAGATTGTCTTCGTACGTGGCGCTACCGAGGCCATCAATCTGGTGGCCTCATCCTGGGGACGGGTGAACGTCAGGGCAGGGGATGAAATTCTCGTCACCGAGCTGGAACATCATTCCAATATCGTGCCATGGCAATTATTGTGCGAGCAGACCGGAGCAAAACTGGTCGTCGCTCCCATCAATGAACGGGGAGAAGTCGTCCTCGGTGAATTTGAGCGCCTGTTGTGTTCACGTACGCGGCTGGCGGCGATTTCGCATCTTTCCAATGCGCTGGGCACCATCAATCCGGTAAAAAAGATGATTGATCTGGCACATCAGGCGGGTGCGAAGGTATTGCTGGACGGAGCACAGGCCGCGGCGCATCTGGGTGTGGACATGCAGGCGCTGGACGTGGATTTCTACGCCATGAGCGCGCACAAAATGTACGGTCCCACCGGAATAGGGGTCTTGTACGCCAAAGAAAACATACTGGAATCCATGCCACCCTATCAGGGCGGCGGTGATATGATTTCCATGGTGACGTTTGAGAAAACGCGCTACAACGTTCTGCCTTATCGTTTCGAGGCGGGAACCCCGAATATTGCCGGTGTCATCGGCTTCGGGCATGCGATTGACTGGCTGACCTCGGTGGGTATCGAGTCCATAGCCGCTCATGAGCATGCCCTGCTGGATGCTGCCACGCAGCAGGCGAATGGTTTTCCCGGCCTGCGTCTGATTGGCACGGCGGCAAGCAAATCCGGTATTCTGTCGTTTACGCTGGAGGGCGTACATCCGCATGACCTCGGAACGATTCTCGATCGGGAAGGCGTAGCCATTCGGGCGGGCCATCATTGCGCCATGCCGGTGATGGAGCATTTTGGTGTCCCGGCAACAGCACGCGCATCCTTTGCCGCCTATAATACACTGGAAGAGGTGGATGCACTATTTGCAGGACTCGAAAAAGCGCGAAATATATTTGTATGATGTTTGATCTGAGGGATTTGTACCAGCAGGTTATTGTGGACCACAACAAGAGCCCGCGTAATTTCCATGTCATGGCGAATGCTACTTGTATGGCTGAGGGATTTAACCCGCTGTGCGGCGACAAGCTCACCTTGTACCTGAAACTGGATAGTGAAAAGGTGATACGTGATATTAGTTTTGAAGGCTCCGGCTGCGCTATTTCCACGGCCTCTGCCTCGTTAATGACCGAACAACTCAAAGGCAGGACGCTGGATGAGGCCGAATCACTTTTTTCCCGCTTTCACGATATGGTGACTTCCGATCCGACAGTTGAAGCGGATACCAAAGGCCTGGACAAGCTGGCTGTTCTGGGTGGTATTCGTGAATTTCCATCGCGTATCAAGTGTGCGACCTTGTGCTGGCATACCCTCAATGCGGCTCTGGCGGGTGATGAATCCGCAAGCACGGAATAGGATGGGGTGATGACGGCACACATTGGAGAAATGCGGGATGTGCTGCGCGACTGCGACGCGCTGCTAATCCCCCTGGGCACGAAAGTGACCATCCCCGAAGGTAGTCAGATCATGATTACCCAAGCCTTGGGTGGTTCTTACACGGTGAATATTAACGGTAATCTGGCGCGTATTGACAGCAAGGATGCAGATGCTCTGGGCCTTGAAATAGAGCAGCAGCCGGGAACGCCCAAAAAGGCCGAGGGGCCAGTGGATGAAGATGCTGTGTGGACGGCGCTCGGGACGTGTTACGATCCTGAAATCCCCGTC
>CAZDWG010000022.1:0-4831 GCA_964509005.1 uncultured Zetaproteobacteria bacterium | reverse complement strand
TGAAGATGCTGTGTGGACGGCGCTCGGGACGTGTTACGATCCTGAAATCCCCGTCAGTATCGTGGAATTGGGGCTTATTTATCACTGTGATATCAGGCCGGTTAAGGACGGAAATCGTGTCAATGTGGTGATGACATTAACCGCCCCGGGTTGCGGTATGGGTCCGATTCTGGTCGAGGATGTCCGCGCCAAACTGCTGGCTGTGGAGAATGTCACCGAGGTGATCGTGGATCTGGTGTTTGATCCACCATGGGATCGTTTCATGATGAGTGATGAAGCCAAACTACAACTGGGGATGTTTTAATGACGGAATGGGTGGATGTTGCGCTTCAACGCGAATTTCGACCGGGAAACCGCGAGGTGGTGAGTACGGAGATCGGTCCTGTTGTCGTATTCAATCTGGAAGGTGAGTTCTATGCCATTGCGGATGCCTGTACGCACGATGGCGGCGAGCTGGCCAGCGGCGTTTGCGAGGGCGACCAAATCATCTGCCCACGTCATGGATCCCGTTTCTGCATCAAAACCGGCAAGGTTTTGACACCGCCGGCTTATGAGGACGTGGAAACCTTTCCGGTAAGGATTGAAAACGACATCATCCAGGTGGATATTGATTCATAGTCACGAATGGCTGGCAAGCCAGCCTTCAACCAGTGCGCGCATTTCAGTCATCCGGGAGTCGCTGGGCGCTTCGAAGCGCAATACCAGCGAGGGCTGGGTGTTGGAGGCGCGGAGCAAGGCCCAGCCATCACCAAATTCCAGTCGCATACCGTCTACATCAATAATTTTATAGCCGAGGTTTGAGAAGTGTGCCTTGGCCTCTTCCACCAGATCAAACTTGCGCGCATCAGCGCAATCCACCCTGATTTCCGGCGTGGTGACGAAGCGGGGGACATCCTCAAGCATGTGAGAGAGTGGTGCATTTTGGCGGGCTACAGCCTGCATGATGCGCGCACCTGCATATACGGCATCATCAAAACCAAAAAAGCGATCGGCGAAGAACATGTGCCCACTCATTTCACCGGCCAGCAATGCGCCGGTTTCCTTCATTTTTGCCTTGATCGGGGAATGGCCTGTACACCACATGATGGCGTTCCCTCCATGTGCGGCAATATCATCGTACAGGTGGCGGGAACATTTGACCTCGGAAATGACGGTGGCGCCGGGATGCTGCTCAAAGAGGTGGCGGGAGAGTAACAGCAGCAGCATGTCACCATAGATAATGCGCCCATGTTCATCGACCACGCCGATGCGGTCGCCATCGCCATCAAAGGCAATACCCAGGTCCGCGCTGTGTTGTATCACGGTGCGGCTGATATCCCGCATGTTTTCTTCCACGGTCGGGTCAGGATGGTGGTTGGGGAATGTGCCGTCCGGTTCGCAGAAAAGTTCGATGACATCACAACCCAGATCGCGGTAAATCGGTCCGGCGAGTATGCCTGACGGGCCGTTTCCTGCATCAATGACCACCTTGAGTGGCCGGTCCAGTGTGCAATCGGACGCCACGAACGTCATGTAATCATCGTGGATATGCGCCTCGCTTGTTTTGCCGCGTCGTTTCGCCTTTACGGGTGGAGACAGAATCAGGGATTTGATGTGCTGAATAGCCTCACCATGCAGACTGTCCCGATCCTGCATCATCTTGAAACCGTTATAGTCACCGGGATTATGGCTGGCTGTAATCTGGATGCAGCCTGCGCCATTCAGATGGAACACTCCGTAATAGGCCAGCGGCGTTGGCCCCATGCCAATATCCATCACATCCCGACCACCCTCCAGCACGCCTTCAATGACGGCGGCCATCAGCGACGGGCCGGACAGGCGCACATCCCGGCCAACGATCACCGGACGGGTTTCATGGCTTGGTAGTAATGCGGCATAGGCCAGCCCCAGCTGACGGGCAAGGTCTTCGGTGATTTCCGTTCCGGCAATACCCCGGATATCGTATTCGCGAAAGGTGTGATGGGGAAATTTTTCCATGTACGCAAGGATAACATCGGGCACAAATCTCTCAAGTGGGTAAAGGGCAGGGCAGGCGCACCTGGTATTCTCGCATCATGGCTTGCGTGCTAGCACTGCCCTTTACCCACAAATCGCGCCACAGAACCCTTGCACACGGGTCAGACCAAGGCGCGGTACGCAGGTAATGGTAGTAACTCCATTGGCAAGTGCCGCAACGCCGGTATGGCCCGTGTGCAAGGGTTCCCTTCGGGCGCGTCGCCCGGCGGCCATCTGCTGCGTTGCGCTCTCTTGCAATGGAACTTACCATTGCTGCAAGAGCACGCCTTGCATATGACCATCGGGCGACGCGCTGTGGCGCGATTTGTGGGTAAAGGGCAGTGCTACTGCGCCGCCTTGATTAAGGAGCAATTTTAATGTTTAAGGTTCTGACCAGGGTATTCGGTAGCCGCAACGAGCGGATTCTGAAAGAAATGTATCCCATTGTGGATAAAATCAACGCGCTTGAAAGCCAGGTGCAGCCTCTCTCCGACGAGGATCTGACCGCAAAGACAACGGAATTCAAAGCGCGCATTACCCAGGGTGAGGGTCTGGACGATCTCCTGCCGGAAGCCTTTGCCGTCGTCCGCGAAGCAAGCTCGCGCGTGCTTGGTATGCGTCCCTTCGATGTGCAGCTCATCGGTGGCCTGATTTTGCACGACGGCATGATCGCCGAAATGAAAACCGGCGAAGGCAAAACGTTGATGGCCACCTTCCCTGTGTATCTCAATGCACTTTCGGGCAAGGGTGTCCATGTTGTGACCGTCAACGATTATCTCGCTGGCCGCGATGCTGAATGGATGGGGCGTCTGTATCATTTTCTGGGGCTGTCAACCGGCGTCATTGTGCATGGCCTGGACAATGATGCGCGCCGCGAAGCCTATGCCTCCGATATCACCTATGGCACCAACAACGAGTTCGGTTTCGATTACCTGCGTAACAACATGGCCTTCAGTAAAGAAGAGCTGGCGCAGCGTGAGCTGAACTTCGCTATCGTTGACGAGGTGGATTCGATTCTGGTTGATGAGGCGCGCACGCCGCTGATTATCTCCGGCCCCGCCGAACAGGCCGACGATCTGTACCGGAAAGCAGATGCCGTTATCAAGAAACTGGATGCAAGCGATTACGAAAAGGATGAAAAGGACAAGGCTGTTTCTTACACCGAAGAGGGGATGGAACATGTGGAGGCACTATTCCGCGAGGCAGGGCTGATGCCCAATGGCAGCCTCTACGACCCTGAAAATGTTAATCAGCTCCACGCGGCCACCCAATGCCTGCGCGCCAACACCCTGTTCACGCGCGAGGTGGATTATATCATACGCAACGACGAGGTCGTTATTATTGATGAATTCACCGGTCGCATGATGCCGGGCCGCCGCTATTCCGATGGCCAGCATCAGGCGCTGGAAGCCAAGGAGGGCGTGACCGTTCAGCCGGAAAACCAGACGCTGGCTTCCGTCACCTTCCAGAATTATTTTCGCATGTACAACAAGCTGGCGGGCATGACCGGCACCGCCGATACCGAGGCTGAGGAGTTCCAGAAAATTTATGATCTGGAAGTGGTCATCGTGCCGACCAATCAACCCATGATTCGCGACGATAAAGCAGACCTGATCTACCGTGATACGAAGGATAAATTCGAGGCTATCCTTGAGGATATCATGACCACCCACCAGAATGGGCAGCCGATTTTGGTCGGTACCATCTCGATCGAAAAATCGGAGCATATTTCAAATCTGTTGAAGGAACAGGGTATCCCTCACGAGGTACTCAATGCCAAACATCACGAACGCGAAGCGGAGATTGTGTCGCAGGCAGGCCGCAAAGGCATGGTAACCATCGCCACCAACATGGCTGGCCGCGGCACGGACATTATGCTCGGTGGCAATCCGAGCATGCTGATCGCGCAATTACCGGCCAAACTCTCCGATGCGGAACGGCAGGAACAAGAGGAGGACATCCGCGCCAGATCCGCCGTGGAGCATGAGGAAGTGGTCAAGGCGGGCGGTCTGCATATTATTTGCTCGGAGCGGCACGAATCCCGCCGTATTGATAATCAGTTGCGCGGCCGCTCAGGACGCCAGGGCGATCCCGGCTCAACACGCTTTTACCTGTCACTGGAAGACGACCTCATGCGTATCTTCGGAGGCGAGAAGATGCAGACCATGCTAACCAAAATGGGCTTTGAGCAAGGTGAGTCGATCGAGCATCCATGGGTCACCAAAGCCATCGAAAATTCACAGAAGAAGGTCGAGGGCCGTAACTTCGACATCCGTAAACAATTGCTGGAATATGATGATGTCATGAACCAGCAACGTGATGTTATTTATTCACAGCGTCATGAATTGCTGGAGGCCGATGACGTGCGCGACCTCATTGAAGATATGCGTCGGGACCTCGTGGCCACGCTGGTGGACCGCCACATGCCTGCGCAGTCTTATGCCGACAACTGGGATTTGCAGGGATTGCACGATGAACTGTTGGAACAACTGATGCTGGATGCGCCGGTACAATCATGGGTGGCTTCCGATGACGTGGGAGATGCGAGTGGTATGACGGACCGCATCATCACGGCGCTGGAAGCCATGATGCAGGAAAAAGAAGCCCTGGTTGGCGAAGAAAATATGCGTGATTTTGAGCAGTTTCTGGTGTTACAGATGCTGGACCAGCACTGGAAAGACCACCTGCTGGCCATGGATCACCTGCGTCAAAGCGTGGGTCTGCGTGGCTATGCGCAGAAAGAACCATTGCAGGAGTACAAACGCGAATCCTTCGAGATGTTTGCTGCCATGCTTGGGCGCATTCGTCTGGAAACCATGCTGGCCCTGCACCATGT
>CAZDWG010000021.1:0-12362 GCA_964509005.1 uncultured Zetaproteobacteria bacterium | reverse complement strand
TGGCCAATGTTTGCGCTGCCTTGCCGTTATCAATGGCTTCGGCGGCCAGCCTCAACGCGGAAGCAATGCCATCGGTCTTGCCTGCTACCCATAGCGCCGCAGCGGCATTGAGCAGCACGATATCTCGCTGAGGCCCTTGTTTCCCATCCAGTATATCGCGGATGATAGCGGCGTTTGTTTCGGCATCGCCACCGGCCAGATCGGCAGCTTTGGCATACGGCATGCCAAATGCAGCGGGAGCAATTTCAAATTCGCGCAAGGGAGTATTTTTCTCCACCCAAACCGCATCGGTGAGGGTGGTCGTGGTGATCTCGTCCAGACCGTCACGGCCATGTACCACCAGCGCGCGCCTGATGCCTAGTTGCTGCAAGGCGCTGGCCACCAGTTTGAGCTTATTCTTTGCATATACGCCCAATACCTGATATTCGGCACCGGCGGGATTGGTCAGTGGTCCCAGCAGATTGAAGATGCTACGGATGCCCAGCTCGCGGCGCGGGCCCGCCGCATGCCTCATGGCCGGATGGTGGCCGGGCGCAAACAAAAACCCGATACCCGTTTCATCAATGCAGTCGGCTACCCTTTCCGGCGCAATATTCAGTTGTACACCCAGGGCTTCCAGTACATCCGCGCTACCCGATTTGGAGGAAATGGCGCGATTGCCGTGTTTGGCGACCGGCACGCCAGCCGCTGCCGCCACCAGCGCGGCAGTCGTGGAAATATTGAAAGTGGAGGCACCGTCGCCACCCGTGCCGCAGGTATCGAGAAGATCGGTGCTGCGTGGATGAATACGGGTTGCCGCGGCACGCATGGCGCGCGCCGCACCAGCTACGATTTCCGATGTTTCGCCACGGATGGAGAACCCCATCAACAGCGCCCCGATCTGCGCGGGTGTTGCCTCCCCCCGCATGATATCGCCGAATACGGATTCCGTATCGTCCGCACCAAGCTGACCACCGGTCTGAATGAAACGCAGAGCTTTGACGATGTTGCTCATATTATCTTCCTGTGCGGTGCAATCATCATGGCGATTCATGAATAGTTCAGGCTAGAAAATTCCGCAATAATTTATGGCCGTGTTCGGTCAGGATCGATTCGGGATGGAACTGCACGCCGAAGGTCGGGTGTTCCACATGTTGCAGACCCATCAGTTCGCCTTCAGCCGTCCATGCGGTCCTCACCAACGTATCCGGCAGCGGTTCCTCGACAATCAATGAATGGTAGCGGGTTGCGACGAAGGGTGAGGGCAACCCGGCGAACAGCAAGCTACCGTCGTGCAGGATCGGGCTGGTCTTGCCATGCATCAGGCGTGGCGCGCGCACCACGCGACCACCAAAGGCCACGGCGATGGATTGATGACCAAGGCATACGCCAAGGATGGGAATGTGGCCGGAGAATCGTTGAATGACAGCCACGGAAATACCCGCTTCGTGCGGCGTACATGGTCCCGGTGAAATAACGATATGAGAGGGCCCGATAACTTCAATTTCATCCGGTGAAATTTTGTCGTTACGGCGCACCTCCGGTATTTTTCCCAGCTCTCCGAGATACTGCACCAGGTTAAAGGTAAAGGAGTCGTAGTTGTCGATGACCAGGATCATCCGTCGCTCTCTTGAGCGGCCGTTCTGGTTTTAGCCTGCGCTTCGGCCAGCGCCACGGCACGGAACATGGCCGTGGCCTTGTTCACGCATTCCCGGTGCTCATTGGCGGGAACGGAATCGGCGACAATGCCCGCACCCGCCTGAATATGCACCTGACCTCCATGAATGATCGCCGTGCGGATGGCGATGGCGGTATCCATCCGCTCGCCACCGAAACCGATATAGCCAACACATCCGGCGTAAGGACCCCGCGCCACCGGTTCGAGTTCGCGGATAATTTCCATGGCCCGCACTTTTGGCGCACCGGAGACCGTGCCCGCCGGAAAGGTGGCGGCCAGCAGATCAATGGCATCCACATCCTCGCGCAGTTCTCCCTCGACCTGGGACACGATATGCATGACGTGGGAATAACGCTCAATGGCCATGGATTCGGTCAATTGAACCGAACCATACGTGCAGACCCGGCCCAAATCGTTGCGCCCCAAATCCACCAGCATCACATGCTCGGCGCATTCCTTGGCATCGGCCAGCAGTTCCGCTTCCAGGGCCTGGTCTTCATCAGGCGTGGAACCCCTCGGGCGCGTCCCGGCAATGGGACGGACTACGGCCTTGCTGCCTTCGCGCCGGACCAGAATCTCCGGCGACGAGCCGACCAGAATAGTATCGCCGATGTGCAGATAGAACAGATAGGGAGACGGATTGATGTGGCGAACAGCGCGGTAGATGTCGAACGGACCACAGGCCAGCGGTTTGGAAAAGCGTTGCGACAATACCACCTGAAAAACATCTCCGGCGTGGATATATTCCTTTGCTTTGGCGACGGCGTCTTTAAAATCAGTTTCGGCAGTTTGCGCTGTTGGCGCCACGGCGTCCGTTGTCGCCACATCCAGGTTCATGGCCGCGACTTCCTCGCCTTCGTAAAGGCTTTGCTCCATCTGATCGAGTACGTCGGCTGCTTCATCGGCTTCATGCTCTGGCAGGCGCACGCAACAGATCAGGGTGCCCCGCAAGCTATCGAATACCATGAACCGGTCCACCAGCAGAAAGGCTGATTCCGGCGCACCGACGGGGTCGGGCAAATCATCCGGTATATCCTCGAAATGCGAGACCAGTTGATAGCCGAAATAGCCGACAGCTCCGCCGGTAAATGGCAGATCATCCGCGGCCATACATGGCTGGGCAATAACCTGTTGGCGCAGCCATGTAAGGATGTCGTCGGTATGGATTTCCTGACTGCCATCCCGATGATGCAGCAACGTTTTGCCACGACTGGCGATGGCACGGCAGGCGGGACTGATCGCGAGGATACTAAAGCGGCCCCAGTGCTCCCCGCCTTCCGCCGATTCGAGCAGAAAACAGTCGCCGCGATGCACCAAGTGCGCGAACACGCCCGGCGGCGTCATGCAGTCTGCGGATAAGGTACGGCGAAACAGGCGATAATCAGTCATGCTGACCGTCTTGTTGACAATAACATGACCCTATGGCTCAATGCGCGGCCTGTTGCCTTAGGCGGTAAGGAGCTGTAAATAAATAACATGGCCATTTATTTACAGCTCCTAAGTTCACGGGAAACGGGGCCATAGCTCAGCTGGGAGAGCGCTACAATGGCATTGTAGAGGTCGGCGGTTCGATCCCGCCTGGCTCCACCATCGTCAGAAACAACACCGGGTCCGCATGGGATGGCGCGCCCGGTTTTTTTATGCCTGACGAATGCCCTGACAGATATCCTTCCGATGGACACAATCAAAACCGGGCCAAAACATCCGGATGAATTTTAATGTCATGGCGGTCGCGTACGGATGCCATCCAGCGGACGAAACGCACTGCGCCGCGGGCCTTGAGCAGTTGCGAACGAATAGTATCCGTCTGTTTGGCGAGCAGTTTATTGTCCGCCACAATCACGCGCTTGACCCGTACAATGGCAAAGCCCCGTGGCACTTCAAGAACACGCTTTACCATCCGGCCCGACGCCGTGGCAAAAGCCGCTTTCAGGACAGATGAAGTGAGCCATGTTGCATCCCTGTCGCCCGCACCATTGCTGCGCACCGGTTTGGATAAATAGATGGGCTGACCGTGCTTTTGCCCCAGTTGAAGTAGCGGTGTATGCGCAGCCTCCTTCAGCAGTACTGCCGCTTGCTGACGCGCGGCATCATCGGCTGCCTGTTGACGCGCGGCGGCATAGACTTCTTTCGTAACACTGGCGAACGGCAGGGTTGTCGGTTTTATCCTCTTGAGAACCTCCACCGCGGCAAAACGGCCGTTGTTCAGCTCCGTAACATCCACGGGTGCGCCTGGTTGTGTGGCGAATGTCTGCGCACGAAAAGTGGCACTCCCGGCAAAGAGAGGATCAGCCAGTGCTTCGTCCATACTGACGGGACCCACTTCCCGAACCTTCATATTCAGGCTTGAGGCAGCGGCTTTGAGACTGTCTTCGCGGCCCAGCGCATCATCCAGGTCCTGCGACAGTTTATAGGCTTCGTCATTCGCTTTGGCGCGAGTCAGTTGTTGCTTTATTTGCTTGCGGACTTCACTGAGCGGCCGGGTTCTCGCCGGTTTAATATCCGTTAAATAAATAAGGTTAAAGCCGAATCGCGTTTTTACAATATGGCTGGTCTCTCCTTTTTTCATCGAGAAAACAGTTTTGTCCAATGCGGGCAGCATCGCTCCACGCTCAAAGTAACCCAGATCGCCCCCGCTTTTAGTATCCGATACAGCTTTGGCAACCACTGAAAACGATTGGCCAGACCGAATCTGTTTTAGAGCTTTTTCAATTTTGGCGTGGGCCTGCTGGCGTGTCTTTGCGCTTGCATTTTTAGCGACACGGACGAGAATCTGGCTGGCGCGCCGTTGTTCCGGCACGGTAAACTGACCCTTGCGTTTCTCATAGGCGGCCTTGATGTCCGCATCGTCAATCTCCATGTCTTTGGCAATAGCAGCGGGATCAATGACCACGACATTCAACTTGAGGCGCAGGGGAGAACGATAGCTGTTTTTGTGGCTGTTATAATAGGCGCGGGCATCTTTATCGCCGATTTTGATTCCGGCTTCCATATCCACGGGGCGTACAATCAGAGCCACCAGTACGCGCTTTTCATACTCGTTTTCGAAGTGTTTGCGCACTTCCGCGTCGGTGACTATGGCGCTTCCCGAAATTGATCTCTGTAGCGTGTTCACCAGAATATCCAGCCGTAAATTTTCTTCATAATCCGCAGGTGTGCGGAACCCCATATTTCGGGTAAGAATTTCATAACGGCGAGGGTCAAAATTACCCGCCGACAGAAATTCGGGGTTGGCGCGCACATGGGCAAGCAATATGCTTTTGGGAGCGACCAAACCCGTGGACCGGGCTTCATCAAGCATCAGGCGGCGGTTGATCAGGATTTGCAGCGTTGTTTGCTTCAGGCCCAGCTTCTCCATGGTCTTTTTGGAGAAAGATTTGCCAAACATGGCCCGATAGGCATTCAACTGGCGTTCATAGGCAATATTAAACACAGCATCGGAAATGGAATGGCCATCGACCTCGGCCACACTCTGGAGGTGCGATCCCGTAAAATAACTACCGACGCCCCAAAGAACAAAGGACAGCGCAACGCCACCCAGAATAAGTTTTGCCAGCCATGACTGGGCATGATTGCGCATATTTTCCAGCATAAAAATCCTCGTTAAAAGCCAATAAATTCACCATCGAATGGGTTGCGGGACACTACCCAAGGGGGGGGGCGCGCGCAATAACGCACGCGCAATAAATTAAGCTATGCCAAACTCCGGGCGGATAAACCTTTTGCGAGTGGCGGAACATCTTCAAAAGCTTGCAAGATAGCATGAACTGGCGTGGAATGGGACCTATGACTGTTCCGAACAGAAGTCAACTAAGCTGCAAACTTAACAGTGCCTGCGATTGTGTGCATGTGTTATGCTCAATGGTTGAGGTTATGAGTCGGCGGGCAGGTCTGAACGATAAGGAAACCAACCGCGTGGTGCTGGCAGCGGATGAGTTGTTCGCGAACATCGGCCAGCATGGCTACCATGGCGAAGAAGGGCTTATCGAAATGATCGCCGAATGCGATAATGCTTCCCTGCGTTTTGAATTTCGTGATTATGCTTCGCCGCCAATGAATGAGGCTGCATTGTATAGAAAGACGATAGACGCCAGCCAGATACGGCCCGGAGGCCTGGGGCTTTATTTGATCCATTCCTCCGTGGATAAGATGCAACATCAGGTGCTGGATGATGGTAATCGCTGGCTGCTAACCAAGTATTTACACACTCATCCATGATGCGCAAATTCATTAAAGGAAGGGTCGGGAATGAAACTGGAAATTACGGAGCACGAAGCGGATGCGGCCCATGTGACGATCACCTTGAGCGGCGTGGTCAATATCCATACCGCGACGCCATTGCGTCAACGTTTGAAGCCCCTTCTGGATGACCGGCATCAAGAGGTCCGGGTGGATTTGAGGCAGGTAAGTTTTATTGATTCCGCGGGTATTGCCACACTGGTGGAAGGGTTACAGTGGAGCCGCAACCATGACCGCCGCTTTGTGCTTTTAGGCCTGTCGGAGAATGTGCGGGATATTTTTGAGTTGGCCAAACTGGATACGGTGTTTGAAATCGAAAACGGGGATTTGTCTTAAACTTGAGTTATCCTGATTTACGTACATTTATTGCTGATCTTGAAAAACGGGGACTACTGAAGCGTATTCAAACCGAGGTTAATCCTGATCTTGAAGTAACGGCGATTGCCAACAAGGTGCTGCGCGCGGGTGGTCCGGCACTGTTGTTTGAACATGTTACGGGCAGTGACATGCCATTGCTGGCCAATCTGTTTGGTACGGCGGAGCGTATTGCGCTGGCCATGGGGCGTGAATCCGCGGGGGAATTACGCCATGTCGGGGAATTGCTGGCTTACCTGAAGGAACCGGATCCGCCTAAAGGCTTGAAGGATGTGTGGGGCAAGCTTCCGGTATTAAAAAAGGTACTGCATATGAGCCCCAGGCTGGTTAAGAAGGCACCGTGGCAAGAGCTTGTTTTAACTGGAGAAGATGTAGATCTGGGCCGCCTGCCCATTCAGACCTGCTGGCCTGAGGATGCAAGCCCGCTCATTACCTGGGGTCTGGTGGTGACCCGCGGTCCCAACAAGGATCGACAGAATCTGGGTATTTACCGACAGCAGGTGGTCGGAAAGAACAAGCTCATTATGCGCTGGCTGAAACATCGCGGCGGGGCACAGGATCACCGGGAGGCGAGAAAATCAGGCGCCAGTTCATTTCCCTGCGCCGTGGTGATCGGAGCCGATCCGGCCACCATTCTGGCGGCGGTGGCGCCGATCCCCGACACCTTGTCCGAATATCAGTTCGCGGGACTGCTGCGCGGCGAAAAGACGGTGCTGGTCGATTGCCAAAGCGTATCGCTTCAGGTTCCCGCATCCGCCGAGATCGTACTGGAAGGGCATGTGTCTCTGGATGAGTATGCCGATGAGGGCCCTTTTGGCGATCATACGGGCTATTACAACGAGGTAGAACGTTTTCCCGTGTTTATGGTGGAGCGCATGAGTATGCGCCGGGATGCCATATATCATTCCACCTATACCGGGAAGCCACCGGATGAACCCGCGATGCTGGGCCTGGCGTTTAATGAGGTGTTCGTGCCGATTTTACGCAAACAATTCCCCGAGATTAGCGATTTTTACCTGCCCATGGAGGGGTGTTCCTACCGCGTGGCGGTCGTTTCCATGAAAAAGGCTTACGCCGGCCATGCGAAACGGGTGATGTTCGGCATCTGGTCCTATCTCAGGCAGTTCATGTACACCAAGTTTATTATCGTGGTGGATGACGATATTGACTGTCGTTCGTGGGCCGAGGTGATCTGGGCCATCTCTACCCGTTGCGACCCGGCGCGGGATTTCACCATGGTGGAGAATACGCCCATCGACTACCTTGATTTTGCTTCACCGGTTGCGGGTCTGGGATCCAAGGTCGGTATTGACGCTACCCATAAGTGGAAGGGAGAGACCAGCCGGGTATGGGGACGGAAAATTGAGATGTCGGAGGATGTAGAGGCGCGGGTCGCCTCCATTCTGGAAGATATCGGTCACGCGGATTAGCCTGGACTATTCACAAATACTGCCATGCCCTTACTTGTTCCTTTGTTCGCACCGAATCCCTCGTCGGTCGTCCGTATGCGCGCTCACGGTCTCTCTCCTCGGAATCCGCCAGCGAACAAAGGCCCGACGCAATCATCATGACGATTCATGAATAGTCCAGGCGTGGCCTGATATACAGTCCATGACGCAAACATCTCCACCCAACACCATTTTTGTCTGTCAGTCTTGCGGCGCCGAGCGCCGCAAGTGGATAGGCCAATGCCCGGATTGCCAATCCTGGAACAGCATCGTTGAACAGCAGGTAACGGCAAGCGCCATGAGAAAGGGGAAGACCGTCCCTCTCGTGGTAACACCCATTACGGAAATTGACAGCAGCGCATCTCCACGGCGATCCTGTGGTCTGCATGAGCTGGACCGGGTACTCGGTGGTGGCCTTGTTCCCGGTTCCGCCGTACTGATCGGCGGCGCCCCCGGCATCGGTAAATCGACGCTGTTATTGCAGGCATCCCATCACCTGGCCGAACAGGGTGACGTACTTTATGTCACCGGTGAAGAATCGCCCCAACAGGTCAGATTACGCGGCGAACGCATTCAGGCGGGAAATGACGCCGTCCACCTGGCCGCAAGCACTGATCTGGAAGCGGTTCTGGCCACCATTGATCAACTTAAACCCACAACCGTAATTATTGATTCCATCCAGACCACGGTTACATCACGCTTAAGCAGTGCTCCCGGAACGGTGGCGCAAGTGCGCGATTGCGCCGCGGGTCTGATTCAAAGCGCCAAACAACGGGGGCATGCCCTGATTCTTGCTGGTCACGTAACCAAGGACGGTTCTATTGCTGGTCCCAGGGTGCTGGAACACATGGTTGATGCCGTATTGTATTTTGAAGGTGACCGTGGTCATGCATATCGCATCCTCCGCGCCGTCAAGAACCGCTTCGGCCCGGCGGGCGAAATTGGCATATTCGAGATGACCGATGCAGGGCTGATAGGCATTCGCGATGCTTCTAAAATCTTTCTGGCTGAGCGCGCCGTAGATGTGCCGGGTTCCGTCATCCTGGCCTGTATGGAAGGAACGCGCCCGTTATTGGTGGAGGTGCAGGCACTGGTCGCCCCCACCGTTTATGCAACACCCAAGCGTAGCGCTACCGGGCTGGATACGGGCCGGGTCTCCATGCTCACGGCCGTATTAGAACGGCGCATCGGATTGCCCTTGGGGCAACAGGATGTCTATGTCAATGTGGTGGGTGGTGCGAGAATTCTTGAACCGGCAGCGGATCTCGCCGTCATGCTGGCAATTATTTCCGCTTACCGGGAGCGCCCTATGCCCCCGGATATGGCGACATTCGGCGAAGTCGGCCTGACGGGTGAAATCAGACCCGTCAGCCAGCCCGAAGCTCGCGTCAAGGAAGCGGTCAACCTGGGCTTCTCACAACTGCTTCTGCCGAAAGAGAACCATGCGAGGGTGCGCGAAGCGGGCGCCGCTGTTACACTCACGCCGAAATCGAAGGCCAGCATATCCTTTCATCCGGTATGCAATATGGCTGAAGCCATGCAGGCGGGGTTAGCTTGAATTTATTCGACTATCTGTTGATCGCCATTGTTGGCCTTTCCATGGTGCTGTCCCTGTGGCGGGGCTTTGTGCGCGAGATTATTTCGCTCATCGGCCTGGTCGCTGCATTTCTTGCCGCCAGCCGTACTTCCGGTATAGCGGCGAATTCAATGCATGGCTGGATACCCAATACCACCGCGGCCAATATCACCGGATTTGTACTCGTTTTTATTGCTGTCATGGTCGTTGTGGCACTCGTGGGTGCGCTCGTCCGCAAACTGGTGGATATGGCCGACCTGACGGCGACTGATCGTACCCTGGGCATGTTTTTTGGTTTTGCCAGAGGGCTGCTGCTCATTGGTCTGTTTTTCCTCATCTATACTTCCTACGCCAAAGCAAACGCACCATGGATGAAAAAGAGTGTGCTGGCGCCGTATGCCATTGAAATAGGGGATCTGCTGGGCAAGGCTATTCCCGATGGCTATCCCTTCTCGCGTCAGGGGGGTGGTCGAGCGAACGTACCAGCCATGGATATTCCAGGCAGCGACAAAAAGGCGCTGGAATCGATTATCCGCAAGAGTATGCGATGATCCGTCAGTTCCAGGATGACCATTTTCATGACGAATGCGGTGTATTCGGCGTATTCGATCATCCCGAGGCCGCCAATCTCACCTATCTGGGTCTTTATGCGCAACAGCATCGGGGCCAGGAGTCGGCCGGCATCGTCTGCACGGATGGGCACAACTTCAACAGCCATCGCGGCATGGGGCTGGTCGCGGATGTGTTCCAGAAGTCGGACATCAAGAATCTTGCCGGACATCGTTGTATCGGGCATGTGCGTTATTCGACCTCAGGGGAGTCCGGTTTACGCAATTGCCAGCCGTTTTCGTATGAATATGCGCATGGCGGCATTGCTATGTGCCATAACGGTAATATCGTGAATGCCCCGGAGTTAAGGCAGGCGCTGGAAAAGCAGGGCTCTATCTTTCAGTCCACCTCCGATACCGAAGTATTGATCCATCTGGTGGCTAAAAGCCAGGCGGCAACCATGAAGGAACGCCTGGCCGAAGCCGTCCAGCAGCTTAGAGGCGGTTTCTCGCTGCTGGTGCTGGTCGAGAAGCGTCTGGTTGGTTTGCGCGATCGTAACGGCATCCGTCCACTGGTATTGGGAAAACTGGATGGCTCATGGGTATTGGCCTCGGAAACCTGCGCCTTTGACCTGATCGGCGCTGAATTCGTGCGTGATGTTGAACCCGGAGAAATGGTGGTGATTGAAGAGGACAGCATCGAAAGCCTGTTCCCGTTCCAATCGTGCAGCTCCAAATTCTGTGTCTTCGAATATGTGTATTTCGCCCGCCCGGATTCAACCCTGGAGGGCATCAATGTGTATCAGGCACGCTACCGGATCGGTGCGGAACTGGCGCGTGAAGCCTTCGTCGATGCAGATATTGTCGTGCCGGTTCCTGATTCCGGCACACCGCCCGCCATGGGCTATGCGGAGCAATCAGGGTTACCTTTCCAGATGGGACTTATCCGCAATCATTATATAGGCCGTACATTTATTGAACCACGGCAGTCGATTCGTAACTTTGGTGTCAAATTGAAACTGAACCCCAATCGGGATCTTATCGCAGGCAAGCGTGTGGTGCTGGTGGATGATTCCATTGTGCGCGGCACGACCAGCCGGAAACTGGTGGAAATGGTGCGCAAAGCCGGTGCCAAAGAGGTTCATATGCGCATCTCCAGCCCGCCGACCCGACATTCCTGTTTTTACGGCATTGATACACCAAACGCCAGTCAACTGATGGCCAATCAAATGAACGTTGATGAAATGTGTAGCGCCATTGACGCCGATTCGCTCGCCTTTGTTTCCTTTGAAGGTTTGTACCGCGCCGTGGGCAAGCCGCAGCACCTGCATTGCGACGCGTGCTTTTCCGGAAATTATCCCGTACCCATTGAAGGGCCTCGTTCGCCGCAGTTATCGCTGCTGCATTTCGTTAGCCGCGGTGGCTAGGCCTGCCCACCGGCCACGCATCGTGCTGCTGTGCGGCATGCTCGGAATTACCAGGTTCCTGTGGTGGGAATATTTCCAGGGCGTGCGCCCCATGCTGGAACGCCTGGGGTTTGACGTTGTGATTCCACGTCTTCCATGGGGACAAAGCATCGAGCGCCGTGCAACATATGTTGCGGAGCAATTGAAGGGTGAGTCAGGGCCATTGCATCTGGTTGCCCATTCCATGGGAGGCATGGATGCCCGTTACTATATTACTCACCTGGACGGATATAAGAAAACGGTCAGCCTGACCACTTTAGCCACGCCCCATCGGGGTTCGACCGCCGCTGACCATGAGATGCAAACATGGTACTCGCCCTACCGCCATCTGCCTGCCGTCGCGGATCTGACCCGGACATCCATGCGGCAATTCAATGACCGCACACCGAATCATGGTGACGTCATCTACCGGGGCTACGCCGCGGCGCGAAGCATCCATGAACTGCCATGGCTCACACGTCGTTTCGGACGGATGATCGCGAAAAACGAGGGTGAAAACGATTCGCAGGTGTCTGTCATATCGGCCCAATGGGGAGAACACCAGGGCACACTAAAAGCCGACCATTTCGAATTGATTGGCATGAATATCTGGCTGAATCCATTTTCACGCAGGCCACGCTTTGACCACCTGCCCGTATATCGGGATATCGCCGCATGGATTACCCGATACGAGGCATCCCGGATATGAAGTTCTCCCGCGAAGTTTGACGGTCCCCGCCGCAAGCGTAGCATCGTTTGCACCATCAACGAAAACACATAAGGAGTGCCGCATGTTCGTCACCATGAATCGTTTTACCATCGATCCCGACCACTGGGAGGATTTTGAGGACCGATTCAAGCAGCGGGCAGGGCTGGTGGACGACGAACCCGGTTTTATCCGTAATGCCGTACTGCGCCCGTCTGACAACAGTAGCGAGCAACATATCGTGATGACCTTGTGGGAATCCCGCGAGGCGTTCATGGCATGGACGAAATCGGAATCCTTCAGAAAAGCGCATGCCAAGGCGGGCCAGACGCCGAAGGAATGGTTTGTCGGGCCAACAAAACTGGAAA
>CAZDWG010000020.1:0-12441 GCA_964509005.1 uncultured Zetaproteobacteria bacterium | reverse complement strand
CCCTGTTTGTCAGGGATGCCATCCACATAAATCAGGCCATTCTCAGCGAATTCGGCCAGGATGGCCTCCACATCAGCCTTGGCCTGTTGCATACCGACATGTACGGTATCATGCAAAACGGCTGCCAGATCGTCACGGCTGCGCTGGCCATTGCACAAATCCAGAATCGCAGCTGCGGTTGGGTTCAGAGAGAAGCTGGCCCCACTTTCGGCATCGACATAGATGATTTCATCCAGGCCTTCGAGTTCCTCGCTGACCAGCCCTTCAATCCTCACCGGTTTAAGCTGCATCATTGAGAACACCCCCTAATGTATAGGCAATAATTTGGCAATCCCTGCAACTCATGCTTTGTTCACACTGGCGCCAGCGTATTTCCGATGCCTGCGGCAATGGCCGCCCATCCAGTTCGCTTAGCATATCCGCGAGCGATTGCTTGTGGATATTGCCAAGAAGTGCGCTCCGGGAAAAGATGCAGGGATACACGCAGCCATCGGATGCCACACACAGCTTCCCCTTACGCACGTTGCGGCCATCATTATCCGCATCATGGTCGTCCTCCGGAGTTCGATGCACCCGGTCTGTGTAAACGGCATCCGGCTCGTAGTCCATGAACGTGCCACGGCCCGTTCCCCGTACGCTATCAAAACCAATCCGGTCACGCGGCAGCCCAAGTTCAGCATGTAGAAAATCGGCCGTCTGCCGTTCATGGCCACGGTTTTCCGGCATGATGATGACTCCGGCTCGCAACTCCAGACCCGCTGCCATGACACGACGCATGGCGGCCAGCGTGCGGTGGTGGCTACCGGGTACGCGCGTGATACGGTCGTGCGTGGCGGCATCGTGGGAGTATACGGAAAAGGCAAAATGAGGCGTGTGGGGTGCAAGCCGCGCCAATAGAGCATCCGTCAACAGTAAGCCGTTGGTGTAGATTTCAATGTCGTCATAACCCGTTTCGTGGGCGCAGGCTACAGCCGCTACCAATTCGGGGTAAATCAACGGATCGCCACCCGTGAACTGAACTGCCGATGTACCGAGGCGCCTGGCCTCGTCCAGTACGCGCCGGACATCCGCCAATGCAAGTATTTCCTGGCGCTCCGGCTCAGAGTTCGCATAACAGTGCAAACAACGTTCATTACAGCGAGCGGTTAATTCGATGAACAGGATGCCAAGCTCCCGACCGAGCAGCAGGCGAGAGGGCAGAGGGGGGGACGGGGTCGTGCGCGTGAGCTCACGCAGCCATGGATGTGTACGGGAAAGATGGCTAAGCAACGCCCGCTGCCGGGAATTATCGCACAGATCAGCACGCATCAGCAGGGCATGGGCAAAGTCTCCGGAGAACCATGCAGACATACCATTGCCGGTATGTTTGCAATGTACCCTTTCCGGGGAAACCGTGAGTGTCAGCGCCTCCCCGTCGGGGAAAAACAATAACCTGTGACAGGAGGAAAGCGTATCAGGCAGGCGAGGCTCCACCCATGGAATCCCTGCTCATCCCTGGCATGGTGGCATCAACTATTAGTGCTTGCATTTCTTCCCCTCTTTCTTCTCTTTACATGCGTGAGAGTGAGGATGCACCTTGCAGGGACTGCATACCTTGGGGCAGCACGATACGGCATCGTCATCGGCAGAGGCGATCCCCGTGCCGAGAATCATCATACCCATGATGGCGGGCGGCACATAAGCTCCCAGCTTGAGCAGTCTGCGGCGTATCAGCATTTCATCACTGGCCGGTTTACGTTGTTGACTGTTGAGCGGTTTGGTATCCGCCATATCACACCTCCGATTCATTCACTCAAGCCCGCATGACGCACAAATACTGTCGCGCCTCTGGTCTTATTCCTGCCTGCGTTCACGCGCAGGCAAGCGCAAGCATTACGGCAATCCATGAAGGAATACACGTCTCCCCGCAGCCTTTTACGGACCACTCCAATATGCGAGTATAGACGCCATGACGCAAACTGCCAAGATAAACACCATGCAGGCCCGTGCGGCATATTGCCGCATTCTATCCGGCGGAAAGGCAGAATTACAGATAGCCGAAAATGAGAAATTCTGGCGCATGGCCTGGGCTGAGGGGGTAGGCGCCTGTGTCTGGCATGGGCAGTATCTAAAGCGCAATATGTTTCCCGCAAACGTATTTCGGACCTGTATTGAACAACCGCTACGGGTTCAGACGGCTCATGTACTGATGCTCAGACAAATCAATGCCACCATACTGAAATGCATGCGGGAATCTGGCATTGCCTGCATGACCCTGCGCGGACAGGGTATGGCGGAAGCATTGTATCATCCATCCGTATCACGGCCTCAGACGGATATTGACCTGCTGGTTGATGAAATTGATCTTCAAGCCGCGATACAGACCGTAGCCCAATCTGGATTTAAGCCGGTGGAGCGCCATCCCTTACTGTTTATACGAGGAAATGCACTGCTGGATTTGCATGTTGATCCACTGGATATAGAGCGGATTCATGCGTGGACGCATCTAACACCGATGCGCACGCGGGATTTCTTTTCCCACGTGGAACATGGCGAACTGGCGGGTGCGCCTGCCCTGCTTCCCAACCTGCGTGTCAATCTGCCGTATCTGTGCTTTCACGCCATGAAACATTCTTTTGAGCGATTGATCTGGCTGTGGGATATTGCGTTGCTGGCCCGCAAGGTGCAGGAGCAGAAGCAGTGGGATGTGGTGCTGGAAGGCATTCTGGAATACCGCCTGGAGCGCCCGTGTTTTTATGCTTTGTCATACGCACACGAGCATCTGGATGCGCCTGTACCGGCCAACCTGCTGGAAGTGATTCAGCCTCGTATGGGCTTGCGTGAACGTAATATGCATGCCCGTTTTATACATCATGAAGTCATTCCCTTTCTGGCCGAGCGCCTGTTTGCCCGTATGATGCCGGATTTCAGGCATCGCGTGCTTTTCTGGAAGGAAACCATTGTTCCGCGCGAACAGGTGCGCGCCCAGATTGCCGGGGAAGGGTGCGTTCAGTGCGGATTTATACGCAAGCGTTTGAAACAGTTGACCAAAGCGCTATGGATGCTGGTGAAGGAGACATGGTCGATGCTGAAACCTCCGGGTTAAAAATCTGATTCCGTGATCAGTGATTCCATCTGGGCCAGCAGCAACAGGAGTTTCATCCGGCTGAGTTCGGTTTCATCCAGTTCGGTACGCAACTGTTGAATACTGTTCCAATGGTGATGTCTGCCCCAGAGCGCTTCTCCTGCCCGTAGCAAGTCCCGGCGCTTGATGTTCAACAACTGCCGGATGGCTTGGCTTTTGAGTATGGTCAGCCGGTGTAGCCATTCGCGTCGTAGTGCATGGGTATCACCATCCCCCCAGTCCGCGGTGTGCAAGGGCGATTCCGCCTCACGCAGTGGCAACAAATGCAGACAAACCTGATTGGCCCTGAGGCAACGTAGCAGGGGTCGATTCAGCGTCGAGGAGAGGTGCAGGGATGTGGCTGTTTGTGACAACTCGGGCATGGTGGCCAGATGTGCGGCATGGAGGGAGCTAAGGCCCGCCCGTCCCGCCGATTTCAGCAGCTCCAGAAAGCGGCTGTTTTCCATGCCGCTAATGCCCTGTGCTGCCAATGAATGACGAAACCGCCTCAATCCTGACCGTTGCCGTTTCATCCATGCTCGTGTGAGTTTGATGACCGAGCACAGGCGCAACATTTCTTCGGCAAAATGCATGAGATATTCCTGAAGGGTTCGTTGCATGGCGCAGGCCATATTCGCATCCTCTACATTTTGCCAGATGGCCTGGCGTAAAACATCGCCATCCAGCATATATTCAGCCATCAACAGACCCAGAACGACCTCTCCCGTGGCCTGGTCAACCAGGGTTTCAAGATGATGCACCGAGCCCAGTCCAAAATAATTGAGCGTATGATTGGCCGCCATGGTGTGAATAATGTCCGTTGCCAGCGGGTGCCTTTCGATGGCGGCGGGAAAACGTTTGCGGATGGGTTCGGGAAAATACATCTCCAGCAATGGCGTACGAAAACAGTCATTTTGTACAAAACAGCAATCCGCCAGGCGCTCATGAATGCGGTTTTTCTCATGCCCCAGTAATACCGCCAGTTGAGGCCGAAGATGTAATGTCGCATCATCATCCATGCCCGGATCGGTTTGCGGATCAATGCGCCCCTCGGCCAGCAATACGTCGCGCAACCGTTGCATACGGGGCGGATAGTTTTTTGCTTCCAGTTCGGCCAGTGTCAGGGCGCGAGATTGCTGCAGGTTGTCATCCAGACATTGCTCGGTAATGGCATCCGTCAATGAACGCAAAATCCGGTTACGGCGAGGCAATGCTAATGCCTGACCCCCCGCTGCTGAAAAAAGAATTTTCAGGTTGACCTCGTGATCGGACATATCCACACCAGCCGAATTATCAATGGCGTCCGTGTTGATATGGCCCCCTGAAGCTGCGTATTCCAGACGTGCGGCCTGAGTAAAACCAAGGTTTCCGCCCTCACAAACAGTCATGCAACGCAGGGTATTGGCCGTGACGCGCACGGCGTTATTGGCCGGGTCGCGTACCTCGGCATCGCTTTCATGACTGGCCTTGACATAGGTGCCGATACCGCCGTTATAGAGCATGTCCACGGGCGCCGTGAGAATAGCCCGAATCAGGGCCTCGCCGGACAACTCCTGGTCTTCGATAGCCAGCGCGGCCCTGACTTCGGAGGAAACAGGTATTTGCTTGGCCGTACGCTCGAAAACACCGCCACCGGCACTGATGATTCCGGGGGCATAAGCATCCCAGCCCAGCCCCTGCCCGAACAGACGTTTGCGTTCGGCACAGGCATTAACGGCATCGGGCGACGGGTCGAGAAAGATATGTTTATGGTTGAATACCGCCAGCAGAAGGATATGGGGATTGATGAGCATGCCGTTACCGAACACGTCACCGCCCATATCGCCCATGCCAACCACGGTGATGGCGCCCTTATATGCATCCATGCCCATGGCGGCAAAATGCTGTGCCGCGCATACCCATGCGCCGCGCGCCGTAATGCCGACCACTTTATGATCATAGCCATGCATACCGCCGCTGGCAAAGGCATCATCCAGCCAAAATCCAGCTAATCGCGCCTCTTCATTGGCAAAATCGGAATAACGCGCAGTTCCCTTGTCGGCGGCGACGACCAGGTAGGGATCATTCACATCATCCGGATGAATGCGGATACCAACGGGCGGTTCTGCCTCGCCCTGTACGAGATTGTCCGTGAGCGAGAGCAGGGTGCGTACAAAAATGCGGTATTGGCTGCGTACGAAGGCCTCGCCACAACCACCGCGAATCACAAAACCTCCCTTGGCGCCGGTCGGCACAATCTGCCCATTTTTGACGATCTGGGTGGCCATCAATTCCAGCACCTCGGTACGAAAATCAACCGGTCGATCAGAGTAACGCAAGCCGCCACGGGAAATCGGTCCTCCGCGTAAATGCAGGCCTTCAACATGCACGCCGCGGATGAATATTTCCCGGTATGGCACGGGCTTGGGGGCATAACTCAGTCTGGATGGGGCTATTTTTATGGCCACCGGTTCATCAGGTTCGCGCGCATAGGCATTGGTACGTAGGCTGGCCTCGACCAGTTCAGCCAGCGCCCGGAACCACCGGTCGTCCGTCAGGCTCTTGACGGATTCCATCGCTTTTTCAAAGTCCAGCCTGGCCTGCGCTTCGTAGGTGGCGGGCATGGCTGGCCTGTGCCGCGCTTCGAACATACGATATAAGCGGGCCGTGACCGATGGGTGACGGTCCAGCATATCCGTCAGCAGCAGGGGCGCGGCATCGGGCATCAGTTGCACCAGATGGCTACGCAGCATAGCGATAACGGCCACTTGCTGAATATCCAGCGCTGCGGACAGCACCAAAGCATTGATGACGCCGTCATCCGCTTCCCCATTGAGCACATGATCCAGCGCCACTGTCAGGCGGCGGGTACTTTCGCGATGCAATTCCCGCAGATAGGTGCAGTGCAGGCTGCTCAGGTACAGGGTTTCATCACTATCCTTGAATTCGACCACGGCTTCTTTCATGGCCGTCAGACCAAATCCCTGGATGGTGGATACCAGTTGTCCAAGGGGTTGCGGCTTGCGGGTGAACATCTGGATGTCCACGCCATCTCCCATTTTTCGGACATGAACCCTTGTACGTTGATGTTCCCGCACCCATTCGATGGCCCGCATATCTCCGATGAATTGCTCCGGGGCAAAGAGATTTTGATACAGCATCGGCAGCCGTTCCAGTTTTGCGAGCGTGGCGGGGATATTTAATGTTTTGGCGTGTTCGAAGGCATGAGTCCTGGCCAGATCCTTCCAGAAAATGACTGAACGCTGCACCGCGCTCGCCACGGCATGAAGCCTGGGCTGTTGCGCTTCGCAACTACAGGCCATCAACAACAGGCGGTGGCTACCGACTCCGAAGGAATGGTGTGCGTGTTCCCGTATGCCAATGAGTCGCAGGTGTTGAAGCATATCCTTCAATACATTGGGCCCAAAGCGGTCGGCGGGGAGTGCCGCCAGCAAGAGCATGATGTTGCCTGGTTTGGGAGAGAATAGCGCCGTGTGGGTTTGCGTGGGGCCAGCCAGGTCGCCAATGGCTTTCAGCGGCGCCAATAATTCCAGTGCTGGAACTGAAAGAAGCAGCGGTTTGGGAAGGCGATCAAAAATCGTGCGAATCTCGCGCCGGTAAAAGGCGGATTGTGCCAGCAGGGGCCGGGCAAGAAGGGCATGCCAGGATTGTTCCAGCAAGGGTATCCGGCTGGCGTTGGCATGGCGGGCGCCGCGAGAAAAATATCCCAGCAGAATGAGGTGACTCAACTGATGCCCTTCACGCCAGCAAATGCGGACCACGTCCAGGCTGGTGATAATGTACAGATGGTGCTGACCGGCTTGTAGATGAATCCATTCAAGCCCGGGTTTGAGGGGTGGAGAAAGGGAGGCGATTTCCTGTTCGAGTCCTTTGACGATATGTTCAGTGATCCGGCGATTTTTGAGCAAGCCCATCCGTTGCCGTTCGGATTGCATGCCGAGGAAGATATATCTGTCTTCATTCATCCAGCGCAGTAGTCCTGCCGCATGCGGAGCCTCCGCATCAAGTTTCGCGGCACAATGGGTCAGCGATGCTCGCATGGCGGGAAAGTCGTGTACGGAAAGATTCACTGCATGCAATATAGCGGCTATATGACTGGCCAGACGCTGGCCGTCGGGAACCACGGTCGCGGAAATATGCAAGGCAACAAGCATTGATGCCTCACCTTGTTGTGTGCCGGACAGACGGATGATGGGGATGTGGTCGTGTTCAGGGTACTCCAGCCGCACGATCATGGTTTGCTGATCAAGTGGTTGGATATTGTGACGTGAAAAATAGCTCTTGATCGAGTCAAGATAGAAGGCCTGATCCGGACAACGGATGGTGATGACGTGCCGGTGCAAGTGCTCATGGCTGAGTAAGCGCCAATGCATTGCGGTTCGTTTCTTTCGCGGTTCCAGTAGCAAACTGGCGAAATCACGAACCAGTGCGGCAGCCAGTCGCGGGGAGGGCATGGGAAGATGCTGCCTTTTCCTTGCTTCGGTCAGGGCGTCAATCAGTTGTCCGCGAAGATTACGCATGTCGCCAGTTTACACCCTTGAACGGAATAATGCTTTCATTGCCAACCTGGGCAAGGATTCGTTACGAACAAAGGAACAAGTGAGGGTGTGGCAGTATTTGTGAATAATGCAGACTAGATCACGAGGCGCAGCAGATTGTTTTGGAGGAGTACCGTCGCCGGGTAGAGCATTACCTGGAGTCAGGTAATGTCACATCAAAGATTTCAGCCACGGGAAGTCCGCTTATATCCATTATTTTCTCATGCCCCGAGCTTTCCATATCAATGAGGTTTGAGATTTGGGAATAGCTTGAAGGCGTGAGCACAGACCCGTGAGCGCTATCCCGTTTTATACCGAAGTGAATATCCGCCCTCTCTTTCTCAGTCAGGGTGGACAATGCATTTTTTGTGGTCCATATCGATCCATATTTTGCGAAATCGCTTAGGCGCCCAGCGCGATTCACGGTCTCACCCAGTACGGTGAACTCCAGTTGCGTCGCTGTCTGGTAAGTGCCAAACCACTCTTCACCCTGATCAATGCCAATATTGAGCAGGAGCTCATTGGACCAACTCTTCCTGTTACGCCATTCCCGGTTTATTTTCAGCATGGCATCCTTCATTTCCTGAGCACATCGCAGGGTATTAAGAACATGGTTTTCTTCAGGCTGTGGAAAGAAATAGTAGACCACGCCATCGCCGACATGCTTGCCACCGGTAGCGTAATACTTTCGGAGCAGGGACTCCATGGTATTCCAGATGGAATTGATTAATTCAAAATACTCCTCAGGAGGAAGTTCCGCGCATATTTTGTAGGAGGACTGAAGGTCAGCAACGAGAACGGACATATGGGTAAGATAGGGGCGTCGTTTACGCAACAGGTCACGGATGACAAGGTCACGGCGGGCAAGGACCGTTAACAGGGAATCTTTTTTATTTCCTGCGGGTAAGTAGATGACAAAAATTCCCTCACGGAAAAGAAATGCAAACACCTGCGCTGGATGCACATTTTCGCTCCGTGGAGAAAGATTCACTTCCATGCAAGCGAGGGGCTTTATCTCTGCGGGTTCAACTTCATCCCGCAGGCGTGTGAGCCGTGCCATGCTTTCAGGCGCGATGTTAAGATCACTCATTAAAACATCAGGATTAGACAGTTTTCTTTTAGCAAGACCAAGATGGAATCTTAATATGTCTTCAAACCCATCTGTATTGGTAACCTTCTGGCTATCGAATAAGAGCTGAAAGATATTTCGCTCTTTAATATGGTTAGAAAGAGTTAAAGCCTGGCCGAATATTTTTTTTTCAGCTAAATCATTACGCCATTCCAACTGAAACTTATGATTAAGAAAATAGGCTGGATCATCCATATGATCGATGGTGAGTTCCAGTGTGTGAAGGGACGTACGAAATGAAGCTGGCCCCTTGAGATGCAAATGATCTTCGGTGGCCTCTTTACGCGACAGTAAAGTGTTCAAGGCGGCCCCCATAATTGGATAGTAACATATTAGACAGTCTAAATACTATTGGACAGCATGTCAAGCTAATGCGGCGGGATGCTTTTATTCAGAGTTGGAAACGGCCACATCAAAAATCTCCGTGACAGGAAGCCCTTCAATATCCAGCATTTTTTCATATCTTGGGCTTTCTATACTGATCAAATCCGAGACGCGGGCATAACTTGAAGGGCTGAACACTGGACCGTTCTTGCCATTCCTTTTTATTCCGAAGTGGATACTTCCCTTTTCCTCCACTGTTAACTTGGATAAGGAATCCTTTGTGGTCCATATCGACCCGTGCCTGGCGAAATCACTCAGGCGTCCGGCACGATTTACGGTTTCGCCCAACACATAAAACTCGTGTTGGGTAGCCGTTTGATAGGTGCCAAACCATTCTTCGCCCTGATCGATGCCAATATTGAGCAGAAGTTCATTGGACCAGCTTTTCCTGTTACGCCATGCCCGGTTAATTTTTAGCATCAATTCCTTCATTTCCCGGGCACATCGTATGGCATTGAGGATATGATTTTTCTCAGGCTGCGGAAAGAAATAGTAAACCACACCGTCGCCGGCATGTTTGCCGCCGGTGGCATAATATTTTCGAAGCAGGGGCGTCATCATGTTCCAGATTGTGTTGATCAATTCAAAATACTCTTCAGGGGGAAGTTCCGCGCATATTTTGTAGGAGGACTGAAGATCAGCAACGAGAACGGACATATGGGTGAGATATGGCTGCCGCTTACACAACAAATCCCGGATCACGAGGTCACGACGGGCAAGTACGCGAAGCAGGGGATCTTTCCCGTCATCGAGCGGTAAAAAAACGATGAACATTCCCTCGCGAAAAAAGCTCGCAAATATCCGTGTCGGCTGCGCTACCGAATCCCCCGGAGCAGAGAGATTCACCTCCATGCAAATCAGATGTTTCATGTCTGATGCTTCAACGCCATGATCCAACTGCGTGAGCTGTGCCATGTATTCGGGTTCAATCTTGAGATCACGTATCAGCAGGGATGATTTGGACAGCTTCCCTTTGGCAAGACTAAGGTGGAATCTTAGTATATCTTCAAACCCGCTGTTGGTTCGGATACCTTTGTTATCGAACAGTATCTGAAAAATATTTCTTTCCTTGATATGCTTGGAAAGGATCAGTGGGTAGCCGAATATCTCCTTTTCAGCCATCTCATTACACCATTCCAACTGAAACCGGTAATTGAGAAGATAAGCCGGATCATTGATATGGTCGATGGTGAGCCCAAGCGCATGAGAAGAGGGAGGGGATACCGAAGACTTTGCGATATGATGGATACCATCCCCATTAGTTTCGTTTCCGGAGGCGTGGAATGCCTTTAGCCGATCTGCAATTCGAGCCATGGTATAGCCGCTAGCCTTGAGTTGGCTAACCTCCTTCAGGGTGTCAAGGACCGAGGAAGGGAAGTACCCTATCCTCGGTGCGCGCACAATAGCCTGGTCAGGGAGTCTGACTTCCGGTTTTGGTAATATTCCGAGCGCAATATAATTGTTAAGCGTTGCCCTTGAAATATCAGCTTGTTCAATAACTTCTTTACTTGAAAGCAAGGTTTTCAAAAACATCTCCCACGGCCTATCTAAAAAGACAGTCTAAATATACTTAGACAGTATGTCAAGGTAAGCCTAATAGCATGGTCAACACGGAATGCTTGCTCCGATGAACCGGAGATTATTATACTGACAGTAAAATTTAACCTGGACTATTCATGAATCGCCATGATGATTGCGCCGGGCCTTTGTTTGCAACGGATTCCGAGGAGAGAGACCGTAGCCATGCATACGGATGACCGACGAGGGATTCGGTGCGAACAAAGGAACAAGTAAGGGCATGGCAGTATTTGTGAATAGTCTAGGCTAGGAGACTGCGATGGTGGAGCGCATTGAAGGTTTGTTACAGCGGATGTCCATGCTTCGGGGCTGGTCGCCACGTACGCTCGAATCTTACCATACGGACCTTATGGATGCCCATTGTTTTCTAACGGGAAGAGGCGTCGATTTATTTGATGCCAGGGAGTCTGAACTGATGGAATATCTCGTTTATCTACGCCGTAAAGGTTTCAAGGGTACTACCTTGCGCCGCCGCCGAAGCAGTCTGTCTACATGGTTTGGATTTATACAGTCTGAGGGGTTGCGTCCGGACAACCCTGTACGGAGGTTACCACCACAGCGACGTCACCGCCCATTACCGAAAATGATTGGCGAAAAAGATATTGATATCCTGCTGAATGCGCCTGACACGTCCACCTCAATCGGGCTGCGGGACAGATGCATGCTGGAGATGCTATATGCAACGGGCCTCAGGGTGAGTGAACTGGTCTCGCTGCGAATGGCTCAGGTGGACCAGTCGGCCATGCTTGTCCGGGTGATAGGAAAGGGGGATAAAGAGCGTCTCGTTCCATTCGGTGAAGTTGCTGCGGACTGGCTTGCACAATGGCTTGGTGAAAGACGCATGGTTGCCGCTGCGATGGCGAGTCCATTTCTGTTTCCAGGACGTGGAGGAAGGGCCATGACACGACAGAATTTCTGGCTGAGGCTGAAGCGTTACGCCTGTCAGGCGGGTCTGCGGCAAGTATTATCACCACATACTTTGCGACATGCTTTTGCAACACATCTGCTGAACCATGGTGCGGATTTGCGTGCCGTTCAGATGTTATTGGGGCATAGCAATATCAGTACGACCGAGATTTATACGCATGTATCCCGCGTGCGGCTGCACGAGCTGGTGAACCAGGCGCATCCATTGGGGAAGTGCTGATTCCTTGACCACTTTTATACCGCTGCTTACACTCCTCAAGCCATGCGCGAATTTGAAAAGATCAAACGCCTCCCGCCTTACGTCTTCGCCGCCGTCAATCAGTTGAAGATGGAGCTTCGCCATGCCGGAAGGGACATTATCGACTTCGGCATGGGGAATCCCGATCAGCCGACACCTCAGCATATCGTAGACAAGCTATGTGAGGCGGCCCAGGACGGCAGTAACCATCGTTATTCGGTGTCGCGCGGCATACCGGGCTTGCGTCGGGCTGTGTGTACCTGGTACAAACAAAGGTTTGACGTTGATCTTGATCCCGAGACCGAGTCGATTGTCACCATAGGTTCGAAGGAAGGTCTGGCCCACCTGGCCGTCGCCATTACCAACCCCGGAGATTTGGTTCTGTGCCCTAATCCTGCCTATCCCATTCATCCTTATGGTTTCATTATCGCCGGAGCGGATATCCGTCATGTACCCATTGGGCCGGGTGTGGATTTCTTCGAGGGTATTGCCAAAGCCGTACGTGATTCGTGGCCAAAACCGAAGGTTTTGGTCGTCAACTTTC
>CAZDWG010000019.1:0-12472 GCA_964509005.1 uncultured Zetaproteobacteria bacterium | reverse complement strand
GTCTCACCTCAAGCAGGGCGAAACGAAACATCTGGAATAGAGCGGGACGTAACACGGGTTATGAAACCATGTTGTATGACTGTATGCATGGCGATGCATCACTATTTTCCCGTACCGACTGGGTTGAAAAAGCATGGCGCATTGTGCAACCCGTCATGGATGCATGGGCAGCAAAAAAAGAAACTCATTTTCCCAATTATCCATTCGGTTCATGGGGGCCGAAAGCTGCATTCGATTTGTTAAAGACCAATCATCGCCGATGGCAAGCACCCTCTCCAAGAAAGGCCATTGAGCACGTTCCTTTGTTCAATGGCTGCGATGAAATTGCATTACATTCATTCTCCATGATGCTCAAACCTGTGGTATTCAATGCCGGGGATAACATTACCATGTATGGTACGGAAGGCCGCGAATTTTTTATCATCGAAATAGGTCAGGTAGAAGTGATTAAATCAAAAGGGAAATCAATAGCTGTCTTGGGGGCGGGACAGACATTTAGCGAATTGAGTTTACTTATGACCAGAAAACGCAGAGCTACCGTGCGCGCTTTGACGTATTGTGCGCTTTACATCATGGAAAAGAATGATTTTTGCAAAGTGCTGATTGACAGGCCCCAATTTGCCGAACACCTGATCAGGATTGCCCGTGAGCGCTATCATGTCGTTGTGGATGGGCAAGAATGGCTCAATAGTTCAGGTTAAGTGTCCTGTACGCAACACGCCGAGGCGCCCCCTCCTATGGGGAGGAAAGGGCGCGCTCTATGGATGGGATAATTTAACGGCTAGCGTGCAGATCGGAGGCCCGCATACCGAACATGACATGCAGGAACGGTTGGCCAAAGAATTTATTGCCCTGCATCATCGCCTGCACCATCTGTTCCTTGGTGCGCGCCATGAGATTCTTGACTTCCATCATGGTCTTCATCTTCGCCTTCTTCTGCGCCAGGGTCAGTGACTTCATTCCTTTCAACATCTTCATTTGCGCCATCATGTGCTTCTTGATGAGAGGAAACGGGGCATAGCCGGTTTTAACCGGCGCCAGCACCAACCCTTTGGGACTCACACGGTAAGGCGGCACCATCAGATGCATCGTCATGCCGCGTGGGTTTACCCCACCGTCGAACTGAAGCTTCCCCTTATGGTCACGAACGTTCTCGCCCACCATCACATGAACAAGTTGTCCATCATTGACCAGTTTGCCATTGCGATAAATTTTGCCAACGCCCCAGAACCCGGCGTAGATAAACTCCGTTGGCATCAGGCGTGTGCCGATATTCGTCGCACCATGCATCAGATGGTTGGTCACCACACCACCAAAGAACGGATATCCCATGCCGTGCGGCAGCGCCTTCTTAACCACCACGCGATAAGTGAATCTCCCGTCCGGACTCTTGAATGTCGCATCAAAATTAACCTTGTCCTTGGTTCTGGCGCCATCAATGGCCGTCGCATCCACCAGCTTCATCCTGACACTACCGACGCCCACCTCCATCCAGTCGCTAAAGGGCGTGGCATGGTCCACAAAGGTGTACTTTCCATTTTCCGACCTGCGAAGACTGGGAGGAATGCCAATCAATGGAAACGGCGCCTGCTCAAAACCAATAGGATGCGCCGGATTCCCGAAAACGGCGGGATCCAGAAAACGGGGGCCGGGGAGTATCCAGTGCGTGCTGGTATCCTTCTCTACCAAACTCACTCTTAGCGGCCCGCCAAGAAGGTCCGGTGGGTTCGCGACCATGGCATGACCCATGGTGTAAGCATACAGGCCGACGTGGGGCAAGGATTTGTCCACGCGCACAGGTAAGAACGAGCCATGCCCCCCTGCCGCACGAGGGGATGTCATCATCATATGACCCGGATGCGACCTGCCGCTAATACGCGCACCACCCTCGGAAATCTGGCGGGAAACTGCGGCATGATGCGCATGACCAGACACGTCCTTGATGGCGCCGACGCGTGTGAATGTCAGCTTGCCCGGCCCCATGGAGGCATCAATTCCTGTTGTCGTGCCGGACAACGTAATCGCTACGCCGCGCGGATTGTGCAGACTCATGGTCACGCCGCCGACAATGGCGGACAGCGAACCTCGCGTAACGGAAAAATCGCCATTCAGGTCATTCAGCGAATGCGCACCGGTCACTACGCCAGTCCCCTTGAAATTGGATACGCCAGCGCCCAGAAATTGGAATCCCTTAATATTATAGGTGGCGACCTTACCATCCAGCGTCACGGTTGCGGCCCCCGTCTGATAACCGAGGCCTGCGGCGACATACGTCAGATCCACGCTAATGCTCCCTTCCGCCGCCTGTACCGGCCCTGGCGAAAACGCCCATAGAACCAGAGCCAGAAGGCTTAATGCGGTTCTGCGGAACAAGTTGTTCGTCAATGCTGTAAATAAGTATTTCAATTTTGTGGAAAAAAATCTGTCATCCGTTCTTTGAGTCATCCCGTCTCTCCTTGGCATAGTACCTAGATCCTGCAAGTGTTTGCACATACATAGCGCAAGCTCTTGCTTCATCTGGACTATTGAAAAAAATACTCATCGCCAATAAGGTGACTACGTATTTTTTCAATACGCCATATAAAACAATACCTTACACCCTGCACGCACAAACACTTGCAGGATCTAGGTAGTACCTGAATCCCGCAAAAATGCGCACATCGCGGGCAATTTCCCCATCGCAAATGGAATGGTGACTAGACGCTATAGGAGACGTTTTCTTACACCCTGTCATGAGAGCCTCCGCTCCTTTCTCACGCGAATACGGGCCTTCTTGTCGTCCATGGCATGGGCGTCCCGCGTCTTTTTTGGCAAAGACCGGTAAATCTCCACCCGGTCGCCATCGCGCAGCCTGGTTTCCATCGTGGCCAATTTTCCCAGCACGCCAACCTTATGATCGGGCAGATCGATTTCCGGATTCTTTTCAAGGAGGTGACTCATGGATATGGCCTCTTCCACCGTTGTATCCTCAGGCACATCCATCTCCTCCAGCGTCTGCTTATGTGGAAGTGCGTAAGCCACCGTAATGTTCATACGTTCTCCTTACGGTATAAAGCCATAGCCCGTTTCTCGAAAACATGCGCCATGGTCATGCAGGCATGCCCGAAGATCGGCGAAGCTACCACGCCCAGCATCATGCTCTTGAATTCAAACTCAATGGAGAAATGGATACGGCACACATGTTCTCCGGTTTCCTCGAACAACCATACACTCTCCAGAAAACGAAATGGCCCTTCCAGTAGACGAATCTCAACACGTTTGTTCGGCACGAATCGATCTATAGTCCGAAATGCTTGCCGGATACCTTTGAAATCGGCTACCAGTTCCGCAGTCAGCGCATCATCCTGCCGTGAGAGAACGCGCGCATCCGCCACCCACGGCAGAAACTCCGGATAAGCGGCGATGTCCATGACCACGTCAAATACATGTTTAACAGGGCAGGCCAGTGAACGCACATCATCATAGCTGGGCATTAGGGGGTGTTAACAATCAAAAGCACCGGCCCTTCGGGTTGTGCCCGAAAAAACGCCATGCCGCGTTATTCGTCTTTCATTTGGAATAACCAAACCTCTATCCTCTCGCCTTGCCTGGCGCTTTTTCAGGCGCAACAGGGTGGTGCTTTTGATTGTTAACACCCCCTAGTTTTTCCCTGAGCCACTATCCTGTCGGACATATGGATTCTTCGTGACCAGGAACATCAGGCGAACCGGTATACCGGGAAGGTTAAACCGTTTACGGAAGTCACGCGCCAGATAGCGGCGATATGTTTGCTTCATCCCATCGGGACGGTTACAAAATATCTTGATGACAGGCGGGCTCGTCGCAACTTGAGTACAATATTTCATGCGCACTGCAGCTCCGTCGTCACTGGGAGGCTGCTGCTGCTCCTGCACTGTCGCGAGCCAGCGGTTCAACTCCCCTGTATTCAGCGTTCTTTGGTTCCGCCTGGCTGCCTCCACCGCATGCGCCAGCAATTTCTTCACACCCTTACCCTGTTTCGCGGCAATACGAAACACAGGAATATCCGCAAGTCCACGCATCCGGAAATCCAGGCGTTCGGTATAGTCTTTCCATGCCTCATCATCCAGCAGATCAACTTTGTTCACCGCAACCAACAGCGCACAGCCTTTTTCTTGCGCTAGAGCCATCAGGCGCATATCCTGTTCAGCAACATCTTCGCCGCCATCCAACAGTAGCATGGCGGCATCGGCGCGCGCGAATGCCTGTTGTGCTTTCACACGCGCTACAAACTCAATCGCATCCTTGATGCGCGCATGTCGCCGCTGCCCCGCTGTATCCACCAGACGCACAACGCCTTTTCCTTCTTTATCCACATAGGGCATATCCACATCCACGGCATCGCGCGTGGTTCCGGCTCTGGCGCTGACCACCATCCGCTCCCGACCCAGCCATGTATTGATCAACGTGGATTTTCCGACGTTCGGACGGCCTACGACAGCAAGACGGGCAACGATTTTACTCTCCGATTCGCGACGCACATACTTCTCGGGCAAGCGCTGGCTCAGGACATCCCGTAATGGACGGATACCATGCCCATGCAATGCGGATACGGCCATCGGAACCCCCATGCCGAGGGAAAAGAATTCCACAGCCATATCTGGATTTTCAGCCTTGTTAACCACCAGCACCACATCCATATTCTGGCGGCGTAATTTATCCGCGATTGATTGGTCTACCGCCGCCAGCCCCACCTCACCATCCACAACGAACACCACCACATCGGCCACATCCAGCGCGGCTTCCACCTGCCGTTCAATGGCGGATTGCATATCATCGCCATCGTCCTGACCCATACCGCCCGTATCCACCAGTGTTACCGTCCGCTCGCCCAGCCTCCATTCAGATTCCAGACGATCCACGGTAACACCGGGCCTGTCTCCGACAATGGCCTTTCGTTGCCGTATCAAGCTGTTGAACAGGGTAGATTTTCCAACATTGGGGCGGCCTACAATGGCAATAACAGGAAGCGTTTCACTCATCAGAAAAACATCATCGAATCAGGTAAAGGCCACCCAGATTGTTACGAATCAGGATGCCATTCGGAACAGCAAGCGGCGCCCGCTCCAGGCGACCCGGGAGATTCAACATCCCGCTTTCTCGCCCATCAAGCCTCAGCGCATAGACACGTCCGCGATCATCACCAACAAACAGGCGTTTTTTCCATAAGGCAGGTCCAACCAGTTCTCCGTCGCTCAATTTCTCCCGCCACAGCGTTGCCCCACTGGATATATCCAGTGAAACGACGGCACCATGACTGGTTGACGCAAGCAGGTGTCCGCCCTGAACGATGGGCGTAGATTTCAGCGATAATTGCCGCTGCCACCGTTGCTGGCCATCCCTGACGGACAAGGCCATCGTATTTCCCTGATAAAATGACACAATCAGGAGATCTCCAACCAACACGGGATCGGCAACGGGAACCTTCATCTGACTCAAGGTCATGGCATTCATATCCAGCATCAGTTGCCGCCGCCAAATCAAATCACCTGAATCCGTCTGTAATGCCACCACATCGCCATTGGTAAAGATGGCGTAAACCACTTTGCCGGATACGCGCGGTGAGGGACCGTCACGCATAGTCATGCCACCCTGTTGCCCCGCGAAACTCCAGCGTTTCTCGCCTTTGGAAGAAAAGCGGTAAATGTGGTTGTCAGCGGTCTGCACCATAAAGCCATGGCCTGCCTTGACCGGATGGCCGAGCATCACTGAGGATAATCGTTGCCGCCACAGAATGCGGCCAGCCTGGGGGTTAATACCATAGAGCGTTCCGTTCACATCGCCGAGCACCACCAATGCCGGATTCAACGCCAGAGCGCCGGAGTCGCAGGGCGATTCAATAGCAATGCGGCGCAATTCATTGCCATGCAAATCATAAACGCGCACATATGCATCCCGTCCGCCGATCACGATGTCATTCCCCGCCAGAGCGGGTTGGGAAAACCCGGCGGGTGACATGGGCTGGCGCTGGTCCACATCCACAACCCAGGCCATATCCAGGCTGGCGACCGCAGCCGGTACGTTCTTTTCCTTCACCGAAGTGTCCTTCCTAAACCCCGGTATTGAAGCGCAGGCAGCCAGCACTAAAAGAGCGGCTATGCAGACGGTAAGACTACGGCAGGTGGGTCTCACGAGCTGGAAGCAGCCGTGCCGGAAGAAGCCGTGAGTCCCGCCAAACGTTTCTTGATACGTTGCCTCAGCACCGCATCGTGTGAGACAGCATTTAACGCCTGTTCAAGGTACGACGCGCGATCAGCATTGTTTGCAGCGGATTCGGCCATCAAATAGTGGCGCAGTTGCTCATAATCCGCACCCATGGGCTTGGTCAGAACACCTCTGGCCTTAACCTTGTCTCCATCGCGCAGATACGCCTGAGCCAAATCGAGCCGGGCCTGCCAACCCATCTCCCGATCCGGAGCGCCATGCGCAAGCAGTGCCGTAAGGTGCTGAACTTCATGCGTCCGCTCCACTTTGGCCAGAAGGATTTGCGCAAGGCCCGCATAAGCAGTATGGCCATAGTCCTTGACCACCTTCGCCAGCAAGGCGCTTTTTGCATCCGTATTCACCGCATTCAGTGCCTGATAGTAGAGCGTAGCAGCCGATGCACGTTGTGTGGCGGTATGCTCTCTCCACAGGCTGACGCCCACAATGACAAGCAACAAAGCGGCAACGGCAGCGATCATCTTCTGCTGGTTTTTCTGAATCCATGCGGCCAGATGCGCCGAACGCATATCGCGTTTCAACTCATCTATGTCGCCATGGCTCACCTCGACCGGGTTTGGTCGCCTGTTTTTCTTTGCCGGACTGGTCACGTTGTTTCCCTCTCTAAGTTGATAGTCACACGAAAACTAAAGCAGGCCCATGGCGTGTCAATGTTGAGCCTCTGTTCTCAAGCACATCCTTCCTTCTGAACAATCATCTTTTGCGACTTGCGTCCCATCATGACCCGCAAAACGCTATGCACCAGGGCCGCCATTGGAATGGCAATAAACACGCCCAGCACACCCCACAAGCTGCCAAACACCAGAATGGCTACAATAATCGCAATGGGATGAATATTCACCACTTCGGAAAACAGCCATGGCACCAGCAGGTTGGCATCCAACGCCTGCACCACGCCATAAGCAATCAGGGCATACAGGGTAGCATCGGTCACCCCCCACTGGAAGAATGACAACAATACGACCGGTATCGTCACCACGGCAACGCCCACAAAGGGTATCCATACCGAAATACCGGTCAACGCGCCCAATAACGGCGCGTATTGATGCCCGAACCACCACAAAACCAGCCATGTCACCACGCCAACGATACACATTTCCCAGAATTTGCCGCGAATATAGTTTCCGATCTGGGTGTCCACCTCGCTCCAAACCCGATTCAGCAATGCCCGACGACGCGGCAGAAAACGCTGCCCCCATGCCATTAAAATCCCTTTATCCTTAAGCAGGAAAAACACCAGAACCGGCACCAAAACCGCATAGACCAGCAGGGTAATCAAACCCGGAATGGAAGCCAGCGAGAAGGAAAAAACAGCCGCGCCCCAGTCCTGTAATTTACCGACCACAATCAATGCCAAATGTTGGACATAATCCGGATTGATCCAACTGGCGTACTGGTGCTGCAACGTGTGTAGCGAAACGCGCAGGCTGGATACATAGTGCGGAGCCTGGGTAATCAGGCGCCCGACCTGATCGCTCAGCAATGGCATCACGGCCAGCAAGGCAACCAAAATAAACAGAATGGCACCCGTACCCACCAGACAAATACTGATCAGACGCGGTATCCGGCAACGTCCCAGCATATTCACGACGCCGTCCAGGACATAAGCCAGAGCGATCGCTACGAGAACGGGCTCCAGCGTATCGCCAAACAGCGCCAATAATCCGAACAACACCAGAAGGGAGACCATCAGCGCAACCATCTCGGCATCCGCCAGTTGCCCCTCCACCCATGATTTTATGGCTTGCAACTATTCTTCCCGGCTCCAGACCATCCCAAAGCGACAAGCATCACCGACACCAGCGTGGCAAACAAATCCAGAACGGCGCTAATACCATGCCACATTCCAAACGCGGCCCGTTGCGGATCACCTGGCGGCAATGCATCAATCGAGCCCATGGCCGATTTCAGGGATTCCATCACCGGCGCCAACAAGAATTCATTCGCGCCTACCAGGCACGCAATCACACCCAGCATGATCCAGCGCTGGCGTCCCGCGCATCGCTTCCACCAGAATAGCGCGATAGCGAACAACAGAATCAGGATGCCACGATTGGCGATGTGAAAGATGATACCAGCCAGATGCCCTGCCTGCGCCTGACTATTCAGATTGACGAACAATACAGGCGCAACCACATAGCCGGGCACGATCAGCAACGCCAGAATCAGCGCCAGAGACAGACGCACCGCACCCGCCCGCAGGCAAGCCAGGTTAAATATAACGCACATTCTGGATTTCGTATTCCCATTCACCACCGGGCGCCTGCACAATGGCCGCATCGCCGACCTCCTTGCCAATCATTGCACGCGCGATGGGCGAGGTAATGGATACTTTATTCTGGTCAATATCGGCTTCATCCACGCCCACAATCTGATACGCTACTTCCGCACCCGAATCCATATCAACCAGATCAACCGTGGCGCCAAATACAACCTTGCTCGAATGAATGCCAGACGTATCAATCACCTGGGCGCGTGCCATCTTGTCCTCAAGTTCGTTAATGCGGCCCTCGTTAAAACCCTGCTCTTCCTTGGCTGCGTGGTACTCGGCATTCTCGGATAAATCACCATGCGCCCGGGCCGTGGCAATGGCCTCAACAATCCGGGCCCGCTTTTTGCCCTTCAGAAATTTGACTTCTTCCCGCAAGGCTTCAGCGCCCTGCCTGGTCATTGGAACTCGTTCCACTTGTTCTACCTCCGTGATGTTGCAGATAACTTTGAATACTTTTGACTTCCGTCATATCCGCGGAAGCCGCGATGGCGTGAACCGCCGCCTGCCCTCCCGCCATGGTGGTAAAATAGGGAATGGCCTGATCCAGCGCCGCCTGTCTGATGGATTTCGAATCGACGATGGCCTGAGCTCCTTCAGTCGTGTTGACAATAAGATCAACCTCGCCGGAAAGCAAGCGATCGACGATATGCGGACGCACGCCGTCAATCACTTTAGCCACATGCGAACTGGCAACACCAGCAGCCTGGAGCGCAGCATTTGTCCCTGTCGTCGCCAACACATCAAACCCTGCCGAGACAAGCATCCGTCCCAGTCGAACAGCCGCTTCCTTATCCGCGTCACGCACCGAAATAAAGGCTCTCCCGCTATCGGGAAGCTGCAGGCCCGCTCCTAATTGCGCCTTGTTGAAGGCGGTGGGAAAGTCGCTTGCAATACCCATGACTTCGCCAGTGGATTTCATTTCCGGCGACAGCAACGGGTCAACACCACGAAATTTGACGAACGGGAATACCGCTTCCTTCACCGCACGATACCTTGTGGGTTGCGGCACGTCATCCAAACCCAAATCATCAAGACTTTGTCCGGCCATTATGCGTGCGGCTATTTTCGCCAGTGGCACGCCCGTCGCCTTGGACACAAAGGGAACGGTGCGGCTGGCTCGCGGATTGACCTCCAACACATACAGATCATCGCCCTGCAGGGCGAACTGGATATTCATCAACCCTTTCACGTTGAGGGCCAGACCCAGCGCCTCCGTCTGACGTCGAACTTCAGCGATGGCATTATCCAAAATTGAGTGCGGTGGCAGGCAGCAAGCCGAATCGCCCGAATGCACGCCCGCCTCTTCAATATGCTCCATGATACCGCCAATCACCACCCGTCTACCATCACAAAGGGCATCCACATCCAGTTCAATAGCCTGATTCAGAAAACGATCCAGGAGTACCGGGTGGTCCGGGCTAACGTTGACTGCCTCTTTCATGTAACGCAGCAATTCATTCTCATCATGCACAATTTTCATGGCGCGACCACCCAACACATAGGATGGGCGGACCACGACCGGGTATCCAATTCTTACCGCTATCTTGAGCGCCTGATCCACTGATCGCGCCGTACCATTCTCCGGTTGAAGAAGTCCCAGTTCGTGCAACAAGCGCTGGAAGCGCTCACGATCCTCGGCCAGATCAATCATATCCGGACTGGTGCCGATAATCGGCACGCCCGCAGCCTCCAGGTCCGCCGCCAGCTTTAGCGGTGTTTGACCGCCGAACTGGACGATTACACCATCCGGCTTCTCGATTTCAACAACAGCCATGACATCTTCAAAGGTTAACGGCTCGAAATACAACCGGTCAGACGTATCATAGTCGGTGGAGACCGTTTCCGGATTACAGTTGACCATAATGCTCTCGTAGCCATCCTCGGAAAGAGCAAATGCGGCATGCACGCAGCAGTAATCAAATTCAATCCCCTGACCAATGCGGTTCGGGCCACCTCCCAACACCATGATTTTCCTGCTATCCGTCGGTCTGGCTTCACACTCCTGTTCAAATGTGGAATACAGATACGGCGTGTGCGCCTCAAACTCGGCGCCACAGGTGTCCACTCGCTTGAATACGGGCGCCACACCCGCATCCATTCTTGTCTTGCGAATCTCGCCTTCGTCTACATCCAGCAACTGTGCCAGACGCATATCGGATAAACCTTCGCGCTTAACCGTTCGCCATTCTTCCACCGTCAATGCGGACGCATCCCGGCCTGCAAGCGACTGCTCCAGCGCAATAACAGCGGCAATCTCACGTATAAACCATGGGTCAATCCATGTGACCTCATGGATTCTCGCCTCCGTCCAGCCATGCCTCAACGCCTCGCCCAGCCACCACAACCGTTCCGCTCCCGGTACGGCAAGTTTTTCCTGCAAAAACACATCCCGCCGAACATCATCCGGAATCACTTTATCAAAACCGCATGTGCCGGTTTCCAGGCTCCGCATGGCTTTTCCCAACGATTCGGTAAATGTGCGCCCAATGGCCATGACCTCACCGACTGATTTCATCTGCGTGGTTAATCGGCAATCGGCACCATCAAACTTCTCAAAGGCGAAGCGCGGCATCTTGGTCACAACATAATCCATGGTTGGCTCAAAAGCGGCGTAAGTCTCGTCAGTAATGTCATTGCGAATTTCATCCAGCGTGTATCCGACGGCAAGCTTGGCCGCAATCTTGGCAATGGGGAACCCGGTTGCCTTGGAAGCCAGCGCCGAAGAACGTGATACGCGCGGATTCATCTCAATTATAATCAGGCGGCCATCCTCCGGATTGACGGCAAACTGCACATTGGAACCACCCGTTTCAACGCCGATTTCGCGCAGACAGGCCATCGAAGCATCGCGCATGCGCTGGTATTCCTTGTCGGTCAACGTCTGGGCTGGCGCCACGGTGATGGAGTCGCCGGTATGTACCCCCATCGGATCGACATTTTCGATGGAACAGATGATGACGCAATTGTCGTTGACGTCCCGCATCACCTCCATTTCGAATTCCTTCCAGCCAATCATGGATTCCTCAACGAGGATCTCATCGGTCGGACTGGCCTCAAGTCCGGAAGCTGCAATGTATTCAAGTTCTTCAGGATTGTAGGCAATACCACCGCCGGAACCGCCCAATGTAAAGCTGGGCCGAACAATCAGTGGATAGCCAATATCTTCGGCCAACATTCTCGCTTCCTGCATGGAATGCGCGAAACCACCACGTGCCATTTCAAGGCCGATACGGTCCATGGCCTGCTTGAACTGCTCCCGGTCCTCGGCTCTGTCAATCGCCTGCGGTTGCGCGCCGATAAACCGGACATTGAATTTTTCGAGAATTTTGTGTTTGTTCAGGCTCAATGCACAATTGAGCGCCGTTTGACCGCCCATGGTCGGCAAAATCGCATCCGGCCGCTCTTTTTCTATAATTTTGGCCACCACTTCCCATGTTATCGGCTCAATATATGTTGCGTCGGCAAAATCGGGATCGGTCATGATAGTGGCCGGGTTAGAGTTCACCAAAATCACCCGAAACCCGTCCGCGCGCAAAGCCTTGCAGGCCTGTACGCCCGAGTAATCGAATTCGCAGGCCTGACCGATAACTATCGGTCCAGCGCCCAGGATCAGGACTGATGTTATATCATCGCGACGGGGCATGGGTGGCATCACTCCTTGCATTTAAAGACACAGGCGCGAAGCATACGGAAACAGGGGCCGAAAGCCTACCGTTGCAAGTCCAGACTAATCCCCTACACTCTGTACCGCATAGGATTCTGGCTGGAGGGAGCATAAAATGTTGAAGAAAGCGCATGTTCTGTCATGGGCGATGTTATTCGCCGTATTGTCGGTGAGTTTCGTTCCCCGGGCCATGGCTGATGGTAGCTATGGCATGAGGGTCACCAAAAAGTTTGATCGTGGTATGGCTAATACTCTGACGGGCTGGCTCGAACTGCCAAAAAACATATTCAATACCA
>CAZDWG010000018.1:5988-12913 GCA_964509005.1 uncultured Zetaproteobacteria bacterium | reverse complement strand
CAGCCGCCTAAACCGCAGCCGCCTAAACCACAGCCGCCTAAACCACAGCCGCCTAAACCACAGCCGCCTAAACCGCAGTTGGCAGGGTCTAAAGCGGCAGCCCGGCAGCCAGACCTGTTGCTGGAAGCCAAGTTTCTTAAAATGCTACTTATTCGGGTTACAAGGAACAAACACTATCCGCCACGGGCAGAGGAATTTGGAATTACCGGGAACGTTGTTGTTGAATACATTCTAAACCGGAGCGGGACTGTTTTGTCCGCAGTTATTAGCAGCTCAGGTGGCAATAAAATGCTGGATCAGGCCGCACTGCGGGCCGTCCGCACAGCTCATTTCGGTACCTGGCCAGATAAGGTTTTTACCGGACAGACAAGCAAGAAATTTTCAGTGAAACTTGAGTACAATATTGATGAATAAGGAAATACACATGTTTGCAAGGTTCTGGATGATGATGTTCGTTTTGATGGTTTGGGCTCCGATAGCGCATGCCGGCGCAATTACGGTATACACATCGTTAGAACCTCCTGAGATAGCGGATTATGTGGCGGCTGCTGAACAAGATATACCTGGCCTTAAATTGAATATCGTACGTTTATCGACCGGTGATCTGGGAGCCCGCCTATTGGCCGAAAGTAAACGCCCCAGAGCGGATGTTATCTGGGGATGGGCACTCACCGATATGTTGAACCCACGCATCCTGAGCATGCTGGAAGAATACAAGCCCAGGCATTTCAATGAGATGCCGGATAAACTCAAGGAAAGCGCCGGGCGGTGGTTCGCCCCCACGGGGTATATGGCGGCGTTTTGCGTGAATACCCGCCGCTTGAAACAAAAGCATTTGCCGATGCCAGCCAGTTGGAAAGATCTCACGAACCCAGTCTTTCGCAATGAGTTGGTTATGCCCAATCCGGCATCATCGGGTACGGGTTACCTACAAGTGGTTTCGATTTTACAGGGGTTTGGTGCGCAAGGAGGTTGGCGTCTCCTGGAATCACTGAATGCAAACGTAGGGCAGTATTCGAAGTCGGGTTCCCGTCCATGCACCATGGTCAGCATGGGCGAATATACCGTTGGAGCATCGTCTGCGATTGCCGCTGCTGAGGCGATCCGGCAAGGCTACCCGGTTAAAATGGTCATTCCGTCCGAAGGTGCGGGATATGAACTTGAAGCCAATGCTCTGATGAAAACATCGAAGCATAAAGCGGACGCAAAGAGATTTCTCGATTGGACGCTCTCAGCCAAGGCCACCAAATTATACCACAAATATAAGGCGATTGTGTGGGCGAAATCTCAAGGAGGGAGCGGCTCCACCAAGCTTTCCCGCATTACCAATCACCTTGATCAGACATTGTTTAATATGGATTTCGTGAGTTCAAGCAAGCATCGCAATGAAATTATTGCGGCATGGCGCCGACGTATCGAATTCGCCAAGCGTACAGGCGAAGACAATTAGTATGTCTGTCCGCCTGGAGGCAATCAGTAAAGCTTACGAACACACCTGCATCTTTAAGGATCTATCCTTGCAGGTGAATGAAGGGGAATTTCTTTGCTTCCTGGGACCATCGGGGTGTGGCAAGACAACACTTTTACGTATTATCGCGGGCTTTGAAGGAATCAATGCGGGAAGAGTTATCCACAATGATCGTGAGATCACAACGATTTCACCCGGCGCGCGTAATTTTTCGATGGTATTTCAAGGGTATACGCTGTTCCCTCATATGTCCGTGTCCAGCAATATCTCATACGGCCTCGAATGCCGGAAGGTTGCAAAAAACAAGATCAAGAGTCGCACTGAAGACATGTTAAATCTGGTACATTTATCCGGGCTTGGGGACCGCTATCCCAGCCAACTTTCAGGAGGACAACAACAGCGCGTTGCCATTGCGCGCGCCCTTGTGGTCAGACCCGATGTGTTATTGATGGACGAGCCTTTCTCAGCATTGGATGCCAAGGTTAGGGTTGAATTGCGTAGTGAACTTCGGCGCATGCAAAAGTCGCTCGGCGTTACAACCATTATGGTCACGCATGATCAGGAGGAAGCCATGGCACTGGCTGATAGAATTGTCGTACTGAACAACGGATGTATTGAACAGATCAGCACGCCAGCGGAACTTTACTTTCATCCCGCGAATGCCTTTGTTGCCGACTTTGTGGGTGAAATGAATTATCTCCAGATAAAAAATGGAGCTGGTTATCAGCTAAGCCTGGCGGACAGGCACTTTACCGTCAGCGCGGAAGCCGCGAAGAATGCAACGACCCTTGCCATCCGGCCCGAAGATATTGAGATATCCGTGGCCTGTGGCGATGCCGTGAATATTTTTGATGTCGTGGTTCTCGAAGTCGCTTTTCTGGGCGCGTTCACGCGCATTACAGCGCGCCTTTCGGATGAACAAACGGTGTTGCTGAAGCCCAGCAGCAGCCAGCGCCTGGCCATCAAGGTCGGTGACAGGCTGACAATTCGGATACCGCCCGAATTTGTTCAGGTATTACCACTCACCCATTAAAATGGAGTCATTATTCATGGGGATCAAGACTTGCAATGTAGAATCCAGGGTAAGACCAAGCCTTTTGCAACCAGGGCTTCTGGTGCTTGATATGGATTCGACACTGATTCAATGCGAATGCATTGATGAGATAGGGGGGTGCGTCGGTATCAAATCCGAAGTCGCCGAACTTAATGATCGTGCGAGGCGTGGTAACATGGGTTTCTCTGAATCCCTGATCGCCTGTCTAGCCTTACTCGCGGGAACAGATGTGACGGCTCTTGATTACGTCTATGAAAAGCGCGTTGTGCTGACCGATGGGGCAGAAACACTGATTCATGCGATGCATGATTATGGTTGGAAAGTCGGTCTGGTCTCCGGCGGATTCACATATTTTACCGAACGTTTGAAACAGCGTCTTGGCTTGGACTTTGCCTATTCAAACCAATTGGAAATTGATGGTGGAAAACTTACAGGGCGCGTGCTTGGTAACATTGTCAATGGGGCGGCGAAGGCAGATTGGTTGATGGCGCAGGCTTCTAAACTTGACTTTCCTCTGGCCCAAACAGTTGCCGTTGGCGATGGCGCCAATGATTTACCGATGCTCAGGAAAGCGGGGCTTGGCATTGCATTTCATGCCAAACCTGCCGTTCGCGCCGAAGCTACAGCCATGATTGATGATGGAGGACTGGATCAGGTGTTGCAACTCATTGATCAATGGAGTTGTCGTTCAGGCCCTTGATTGGCATATCAGTCCAGTGAGATAAACTGTCCATATACTAAAAAAATTAAACGCATTTGGAGGAAACAATGAAAAATACACGAAGAAATATTTCGCATTTTCTGGCGGGTCTGGGTTGCTTTATATTTATTATGCCAAATTTAGCTTCGGCAGCGGAACTTCCGACTGCCACGCCCATCAAACATGTTATTGTGATTATCGGAGAGAACCACAGTTTTGACAGCCTGTTTGCCACTTACGTGCCTGTGCGAGGGGAAAAGGTTCATAATTTACTGTCACAAGGAATCATTAAATATGATGGAACACCCGGTCCTAACTATAAAAAGGCAGCACAAATGCGTGCGACAGTGCATGGGAAATATTCGATTTCCCCTCGTGACAAGAAGCCATACATTTTCCTTCCCCGCCCGAATACCGGAATGGCGTTCGGACAACGGAGGCCAGCAAATACCGCAGATCAAAGGTTTCCCGGAGATCTGCCCAACGGGCCTTTTCAAATCACCAAGTACGTGCCCTATGCCTATGGCAGCAGCGGAAGTCCCGTACATCGGTTTTTCCAGATGTGGCAGCAGTATGACCGCGGTTTGAAGGATTTATTTGTATGGACAGGCGTCACCGCTAGTATTGGGCCGGACAATCGTTTACCTGCGCCCACCCCGTCCAATAGCCTACAGGGCAGTGAGGCCATGGGCTATTACAATATGCTGCAAGGCGATGCCCCGACATTCAGGTATTTGGCTGATCATTTTGCAATCAGCGATAATTACCATCAGGCGGTCATGGGTGGTACAGGCGCAAATTTTCTCTCCATCGCTACAGGCGGCTATGCGGCTTTTTACAACAAGCATGGTAAACTGGCTGTACCCCCCGTCAATCAGATCGAGAATCCGGATCCAAAGCCTGGAACCAATAATTTTTATAGAAAAGACGGATACCGCGGTGGCTCCTATGTGAAGTGTGCGGACACCTCTGAGCCAGGGGTGAAACCGATTCACGCGTATTTACGCTCTTTGGATTATAAGGTATTCAATGGGGGTAATTGCAGCAAAGGCGCATATTATCTGGTGAACAACTACACCCTGGGTTATACGCCATCGGGTAAGCTACGCAAACTCGGGAAGGATAAATTTACCCTACCGCCTCAATATGGACGAACCATCGCAGATTTATTGTCTGATCATGGAATTGGCTGGAAATGGTATACAGGCGGGCGGAATGGCGGAAGCTTTAACCCCACGGAGTATTGCGGTATCTGCGACCCGCTTGTGGCTTTCAAATCCATCATGACTACGGATAAAAAGAAGAACCTTCAGGGCATCAATGTATTTTTCAAGGCAGTTCAAACGGGTACATTACCACCTGTCTCATTCATCACGCCCTATGAAAGCGAATCAGGACACCCTTCCGATAGCACAATGACTGCTTACGAAAAATTTCTGACCAATATTATCAATCAGGTGATGGCCAATAAAAAACTTTGGAAATCGACCGCGATCCTGATTACGACGGACGAAGGCGGCGGCTATTATGATTCTGGTTACATCCAGCCCATCGACTTTTTCGGCGACGGTACACGTATTCCATTGCTGGCGATCTCTCCCTATGCCAAACACGGCCACGTGGATCATAACTATGCAGACCACGCTTCCCTGATGAAATTTATCGAACACAACTGGCATTTGAAAACGATCTCAAAATTCAGCAGGGATAACTTGCCGAATCCCGTGGCATCGAAGGAAAAGCCTTATCAACCTGTCAACCGCCCTGCCATTGGTGATCTGATGTCCTTGTTTGATTTTAGGCATTATCGGAAAGACTTACCCGCTGTTCCGACTTTTTAACAGATGAAGTCCGGCGTAATAGTAAAAGCGACGGGTATAGTGGCCACCGTGGCGCTATGTGTTTTCGCTATTTACCCGATCGAAAGTGTCCTGAAACTTGCTTTTTTGCAGAAGAATGGAAGCTGGGGATTTGAAAATTTTGTATATTACGTTGGTTATCCGGGCTTCCTCAATGCGCTAGGGCACACCCTGAACGTATCTCTGTGGGCGACGTTGGTGACGGTTGTCCTGGCCTATGGGTTCTGTTTTGCCCTGTACCAAACATGCGTGCCATGGAAAAATGTGTGGCGCGGCATCATCATGTTACCGCTGATCGTCCCATCACTGATGCAGGCACTGGGGGTTCAATTCATTCTCGGCCGAAATGGCATTATGAATCAGTTCTTTGGGACTAATTTTGATGTGTATGGTTTCTGGGGTATCCTGATTTCAAATGTTGTGTATGCGTTGCCGCATGCATTTCTGGTGTTGCAGGTTGCTCTGGCGGCATCCAGCGCCCAGCAATATGAAACGGCGCAACTGCTCGGGGCCAGTGATCGCCGAATGTTTTTCAGCATTACCCTGCCGCATTCAAGATACGGCATACTGTCGGCTGTGTTTCTGGTTTTTGCCATCAACATCAGTGAATTCGGTAACCCTATGGTCATTGGCGGCGATTATAATGTTTTGGCCACAGAGATTTACAATCAGGTTGTTGGTCAGGAAAATTTGAACATAGGCGCCGTCATCGGCGTGTTTCTCCTGGCTCCGGTCATGGTCACGATACTGCTTGAGCAATACTTGGCACGCCGTCAGTCGATGACCGCCAATGCCAAGAATATCGTCTATTCGCCCAAACCAAACCACTATTTGGACCGGGCTTTCCTTTTGTATGTGGGGGCAATCGCATTAGTTATTTGTTCTATCATTGCGGTGGTCGGGCTCTCCAGCGTGTCAAAGCTATGGCCTTACGATTTGACGCCTACATTGGCGCACTTCAGTTTTGGCGCATCAAATGCATTCGATGTTTTGGGTAATAGTGTTAAAATGTCACTTCTGACAGCGGCCCTGGGAGGTGTTTTGGTGACGATGCTGGCCTGGGCTTCAAACTCATTGAAGCAGGCATCTGCCAAGGTGATCTACATATTGGCCATTCTCCCGGCATCCATCCCCGGAATGATTATCGGCTTTGGCTATGCGTTAAGTTTCTCAAGCATGGGCACATTTTCAGATTCCATATTTGGCGCCATTTTACTGATGTCAATCTGTACGGTTTACCATTATCATGCACAGGCATTTTTGATGCTTACCAATCGCATGAAACAGATTGACAAAGCGCTTGATCAAGCTTCTACTATCCTCGGGGCCAGTTCCTGGAGGACATTCCGAAAAATTACGTTGCCGTTAATCTGGCCTGCGATAGCCACTGTGATGGTGTTTTATTTTATTCAGGGTATGGTGACCTTGTCGGCGCTTGTTTTCCTGGTTACCCCACAGGCTTCGCTGGCGGCCGTATCCATATTAACGCTAAATGATACCGGCCAACTGGCCCAGGCAGCTGCCTTGTCAACCATGATTATGTTGACTGTTCTAGCTACCTGGATTCTAGCCCAAGTCGTGATGAAACTGCATAATAATCGGCAGGGTTTCTTGCGAGCAGCCTTCAACCCTGCGTGAACACGGGTACTCGTGCATGTATTTTTAAATCTGGATGGGAATCGGAGATATTATTTTTGTGAAAATGTGCGAAACAGGTCTTGTACCCAGTTCGACCGGAGCCGCGCATTGTGCCTTGCGTCCATCGATCAAAGGGTTGTGTTACGCACCGCATGTCGGTGTTAAATCGTGGGCAATGCATTGCCCACGATTATCGGTTATCTTCG
>CAZDWG010000018.1:0-5888 GCA_964509005.1 uncultured Zetaproteobacteria bacterium | reverse complement strand
CCGGATTTTCACACGCCGGATGCGCCGCGCGTCAATGGGTACACGTCGAAAAAATTGCCGGCGAAGACGGCCTCGGCCAATGCCGCCGATGGCGAGGCCCAGCGCTTTCTCAAGGGGCGCGATATCCCGGCACAGTGGTGGGCTCTATTTCATTCAAAACCATTGAACAGGCTGGTGGAGCAGGCCCTCAAGTCCAACCCTACCCTGCAAGCCGCGCAGGCCTCGTTACGGCAAGCGCAAGAGAACGTATATGCCGGTGAGGGCGTTTTTTTTCCCACGATTGATGCGAGCCTGTCAGCTAAACAACAGAAGATTTCCGGCTCCCAATTCGGTAGCCCCAACGGTGGCGGCTTTAAGTTCGGGCTCTATTTTGCCTCAGTCAATGTTTCCTATCCGCTTGATTTCTTCGGTGGCGCACGCAGGCAACTGGAATCACTGAAGGCCCAGAGAACTTACGAAGGGTTCCAGCTCGAGGCGGCCTATTTGACACTGACGTCCAACGTGGTCACTACGGCGATACAGGAAGCCTCGCTACGCGCGCAGATGGCGGCGACCCGGGAAATCATCAAGGCGGAAAGCGAACAACTTAACGTATTGAAGCTCCAGTTCACTTTGGGGGGCAGCGCCAGAGAGCCTGTGTTGGCTCAACAGGTCGAACTGGCACAAACACGGGCAAGCTTGCCACCTCTCGAAAAGCAACTCGCGCTTGTACGCCATCTGTTGGCCACGCTTGCCGGCCATTTCCCCAGCCAGAATAATAGCGAGGTCTTCAATTTTTCGGCTATGCGATTGCCGCGGAACCTGCCGCTCAGTCTGCCCTCCAGGCTGGTGCAACAGCGACCGGATATTCGTTCCGTAGAAGCACAATTGCATGAGGCCAGCGCCCGCATCGGCGTTGCCACGGCCAACTTCTTCCCCCAAATAAGCATCAGCGGTAATTATGGCTCGGTCACGACAAAAGCAGGCGATCTGTTCTCCGCGGGCACCGGCGTATGGAGTCTGGGCGGCAATCTGCTCCAGCCCATCCTGCATGGCGGCAGCCTGATACATCAGCGCCGCGCCGCCATTGCCGCCTACGACAAGGCAGCGGCCCAGTACCGGAGTGCGGTGCTGTCGGCCTTTCGCAACGTCGCCGATGTGCTCCGCGCATTACAGTCCGATGCCGACACCCTGAAAGCGCGGACGGAGGTCGTGCGAGCGGCCTCCGACAGCCTTAATCTTTCGCATCGACAGTTCCAGATCGGCGCCATCAGCTATCTTTCCATGCTTGATGCACAGCGCACTTACCTACAGGCGCGCATCAGCCTTGTACAGTCGCGGGCGGATCGCTATGCCGATACGGCAGCCTTGTTTCAGGCGCTGGGAGGCGGTTGGTGGAACCGTACCGATACCGCAAGCGCGGAACGGCAAGCCCGGAATACGAAGGGTATAAAATGAGAAAGCCAGATACTGCGGGTCATGATTGGAAACGGAGAAATGTGTAATGATAAAACGGATGATCATCATGCTCATCGCCGTCGGCGTTCTGTTCGGCGGTATATTCGGTTTCAAGGCCTACAAGGGTCATATGATGGGAAAATTCATGGCATCGCGTGGTGCACCGTTACAGACCGTGTCTGCCATCAAAGCCGCTTATCAGGCATGGCAACCCGAATTGAAGGCCGTAGGCAGTCTGCGTGCCGTACGTGGAATCAATCTCAGCCCTGAAGTTCCGGGCATTGTATCAGCCATACACTTTAAGCAGGGCGAAGATGTCAAGGCGGGCGCATTGCTCCTGAACCTGAATGCAAGCAGCGATATTGCCCGGTTACGCTCACTCAAGGCGGTCGCCGAACTGGCAAAGACGACGTATCGGCGCGACAAGGCGCAGTTCCGGATCAAGGCAGTCAGCCAACAAACGCTGGATACGGGTGCGGCCAATCTCGAAGAAGCCCTGGCCAATGTTGCCGAGCAGCAGGCGCTGGTTGACAAGAAATTCATCCGCGCGCCGTTTGCCGGTCGCGTGGGTATCCGCGTGGTCGACCTCGGACAATATTTGAATGCAGGCGCGGTCATTGTCACGTTGCAGGCACTGAATCCGATCTATCTGGACTTCTCCCTGCCTCAGCAAGCGCTGGCTAAAATCAGGGTCGGGCAGGAAGTGATGGTCAAAACGGACACCTACCCCGGCCAAACCTTTAGCGGCAGGGTCGAAGTCATTCAGCCACGGATAGATATCGCCACCCGTAATGTGCGGGTGCGAGCCCGGCTGAATAACCCGGGGCGCAAGCTGTTGCCGGGCATGTACGCGACGGTGAGTGTTATTTCCGGTCAGCCCCGGCGCTATATCACACTGCCGCAGACTGCCATTACCTATAACCCCTACGGCAATCTCGTTTATCTGGTGGAAAAGAGGGGAGCGGGCAAACATGGTAAAGCGAAGCTGGTGGCCAAACAGGTGTTCGTGACCACAGGCGATACGCGCGGCGATCAGGTGGCGGTCCTCAAGGGCGTGAAGGAAGGCGATATCGTCGTCACCTCGGGTCAGATCAAGTTACGCAATGGTTCACCTGTAGTCATCAACAACAGCGTGCAACCGAGCGATAATCCGAATCCGAAACCCAAAGATGAGTAGGGCGGGCATGCATCCATGAAGTTCACTGATTTCTTCATACGTCGGCCAGTGCTGGCGATGGTGGTTAGTTTGATGCTGCTGGTGCTGGGCCTGCGCTCGCTGGGTGTGTTGCCCGTGCTGGAATTTCCACGCACCGAAAATGCCGAAGTGACGGTCAGCACCACCTATTACGGCGCTTCCCCGGAGCTGATAGCCGGTTTTATCACCACGCCGCTGGAAAATGCCATTGCCCAGGCCAACGGCATCGACTACATGACCTCGACCAGCACGACCAGCAGCAGCACCATCGAGGCCAACCTGCGTCTGAATTACGACCCCAACAAGGCGCTGACCGAGATCAACGCCAAGATCAACTCGGTACTGAACCGTTTGCCACCCGAATCACAGCGTCCGGTTATCAGCGTGAAGATCGGTCAAACCATTGATGCGATGTACATCGGTTTTTCCAGTACGGTGCTATCGTCGAACAATATTACGGATTATCTGACGCGCGTCGTACAACCCCGGCTGCAATCGGTGAATGGCGTGCAAACCGCCGAGTTGCTGGGAGCCAAACCGTTCGCCCTGCGCGCCTGGCTCAACCCGAAGAAGCTGGCGGCCATAGGGCTGACTGCGGCCGATGTCCGGGCGGCCCTGGCGCGGAACGATTATCTCTCCGGCCTTGGCAATACCAAGGGGCAGATGGTGCAGGTCAACCTCATCGCCTCCACCAGCCTGCATTCAGTGGATGAATTCCGCAATATGGTCATCAAGGAGAGCAACGGCGCCATCGTCCGCCTCAAGGATGTCGCCCACGTCACGCTCGGTTCGGAGGACTATACTTCGCAAGTCTCCTTCGACGGTAATAAAGCGGTGTATATCGGTATTCAGGTGGCACCCGCAGCCAATTTGCTGGATGTTATCAAGGGCGTACGCAAGGTCTTTCCAGGTATCCGGGCGCAACTGCCGCAAGGCATCCATGGCAAAATCGTTTACGATTCCACCAAATTCGTGACCAGTTCGATCAGTGAAGTGATGCATACGCTGATCGAGGCACTACTCGTCATCACTTTCGTGGTGTTTATTTTCCTCGGCTCGCCGCGTTCCATGCTGATCCCCGTGATCGCCATTCCGTTATCGCTGATCGGTACACTCTCCATCATGCTGCTTTTCGGTTTTTCGGTGAACCTGTTGACCCTACTGGCTCTGGTGCTGGCCATTGGTCTCGTCGTGGACGATGCCATCATTGTCGTGGAGAACGTCAACCGCCACCTGGAGGATGGCATGCAACCGATGCCCGCCGCCATCCAGGCGGCGCGTGAACTGGCGGGGCCAATTATCGCCATGACCATCGTGCTGGTGTCGGTGTATGTGCCGATCGGTTTTCAGGGCGGACTCACCGGTGCGTTGTTCACCGAATTTGCTTTTACGCTGGTCGGTGCGGTTACCATGTCCGCCATTATTGCGCTGACGCTGTCGCCGATGATGTGTTCGCGCCTGTTCAAAGCGCATACGTCGGACAGAAGCGGTTGGGAGGCCCGGCTCGTGGACGACATCGACAGGCGGCTCGATGTGGTGCGTCGCTTGTATTCCCGTGGTCTGCACGGCGCACTCAACTATCTGCCGGTCACCGTGGTGTTCGCCCTCATGGTGTTTGTCAGTATCTATTTCCTCTACCACACGTCGAAACAGGAATTGGCGCCGCAGGAAGATCAGGGCATTATCATCGCTATTTCCACATCAGCTCCGAATGCGACCCTGCGGCAGCGCGAGCTTTATCTGCGGCAGGTGTACCGGACATTCGCCAAACATCCCGAGGTCGATCATGTGTTCCAGCTTGATGTACCGGAGCGTCTGATTTCCGGCATGGTGCTCAAGCCTTGGGATCAGCGTAAAAAAACGGCCAGCGCCCTGCAACCCGTGGTGCAGCGGGAATTAAGTCATATCGCGGGTGTGCGCACCGTGGTTTTCCAGCCCCCGTCGTTACCGGGGAGCCGGGGCCTGCCGATCCAGTTTGTCATCGGCACTACGGATCCGTTCGGACGCTTGCATAAGGTAGCGCAAAACTTTATGCACGAAGCCCTTAAAAGCGGCATGTTCGCCTTTCTCGATGATAATCTGAAGATTGATCAGATTCAGGCCAGCGTGGAGATTGACCGCGACAAGGCGGCGCAACTGGGGCTGTCCATGAAGGATGTCGGCGATGCCCTCTCGTCCATGCTGGGCGGCGGCTACGTCAACTATTTCAGTATGTCGGGCCGTTCCTACAAGGTGATCCCACAGGTGCGGCAACGCGACCGCCTGAATCCTGAACAGTTGCGCAACTACTATCTACGCACGGCAAGCGGCGCGATGGTGCCGCTCTCCACCATCGCGCATATCACGACGGAGACCGTGCCGGAAACGCTGAATCACTTTCAACAGCTCAATGCAGCCACCGTGCAAGGGGTGGCGCTCCCTGGCGTGACAATGGGCGATGCGCTCGGCTACCTGAAACGGCTGGCGGCCAGAACCCTGCCACAAGGCTATTCGATTGATTACGCCGGTCAGTCCCGCCAGTTCATGCAGGAATCCAGCGGTTTCCTGGCGACCTTCGCATTCGCGCTGATTATCATTTTTCTGGCCCTCTCGGCGCAGTTCGAGAGCTTCCGTGATCCGCTGATTATTCTGGTATCGGTACCGATGTCGATTGCCGGCGCCCTGATCTTTATCAGCCTCGGTGTCGGCGGCGCCACCCTCAACATCTACACCGAGGTGGGGCTGGTCACGCTGATGGGGCTCATCAGCAAGCATGGCATCCTGATCGTTGAGTTTGCCAACAAGCAACAGCAGCTCGGCAAATCCAAACGAAAGGCCATCGAAATGGCTGCCGGTATCCGCTTGCGCCCCATCCTGATGACTACGGCAGCGATGGTGCTGGGCGTTGTGCCGCTGCTCACCGCCAGCGGCGCAGGGGCAGTCTCGCGTTTCGATTTGGGACTGGTGATCGCCAGCGGCATCGCTATCGGCACCTTGTTCACTCTGTTCGTTGTACCTGCGGCCTATATGCTGATCGCTGCCGATCATTCAAGGAAGTAACTGTTTAGTGTCTGCGCGGGAAGACAGGATCAAAAGCATTTTGCCGCAGGGTATGCAAAGTTCCGCAGAGGGAGGGCGTAACCGCAGTTACGACTTTACTGATTCCGCCTTCTCTCCGGGGCGTCATCAAAAGGTGGACATGATTGGTCATCACCAACAGCCAACAGGGTCAGGCTTCGGTATTGTTGTTATATTCCAGCGCCGTGACCTGTTTCCT
>CAZDWG010000017.1:0-13071 GCA_964509005.1 uncultured Zetaproteobacteria bacterium | reverse complement strand
AATCTGGATGCCTTCCGCCATGCCGGAGGTGAGGTGTGCATCATTCCTTCGCTGATGCGGTCACCTAGTTTGTTGGATTTAAGTGCATTTTTCCAAATAAAACGATTGGTGAATCGAGGCTTTGATGTCGTGCATACACACACATCCAAGGCGGGCATATTAGGTCGACTCGCTGCATGGGGGTGTGCGGGTGCAGTTGTGCATACACCGCATGGGCATATTTTTCATGGTTATTTTAGCAAAACGAAGACGGCAGTTTTTATATATCTGGAACGCCGGATGGCGCGCCGGACGCATGCGCTGATAGCTCTGACAAGGGCGGAGCGGGATGATCATCTACGGCTGCGCATCGGGCGACCTGAACAGTGGCGGGTCATTCCCAGTGGCGTGGATGTGGTAGGTATCCAAAGAAGCGTAACAGCATGGCGGACTGAGCATGCCGATACTCGTCAGTGGGATGCAGTCAGCGTGGGCCGACTGGTCCCGGTCAAGGGCATGGAACGGCTCATTCGGGCGTGGGCGCGCGTTTGCGAGATGAAACCAGAAGCGCGGCTGGTCATCGTCGGTGATGGCGAGGAAAGGGAAAGCCTGGAGAAGATGCGTGACACGCTGAAGCTGAGAGAGAATATTTGCTTCGCGGGTTGGCGCGATCCTGTTCCATTCCTTGCGGCAAGCCGCTGTTTTGCATTACTATCGCACAATGAAGGGATGGGACGCGTCGTGGTCGAGGCCATGGCCTCAGGACTCCCCTGTGTGGTATCCAACGTGTGTGGCTTGAAAGAGCTGGTAACAAAGGATTGTGGCGCCGTGCTGGATGCGGATGATGCTCATGCCGTAGCAGGTGCTTTGTTACGCAACTGGCCTGATTCCGTACGGACGGCTTGCCGGGAGCGCGTCAGGGCATATTCAACGGAGGTGATGGTGCAAGCGCTTCAGAAGTTATACGGTGGGTTGTTGAATCATGTGTAGTGTACGGAGAAGGAGAACCCGTTGTTTCTCATGAGTGCTCCGGAATGAAACTCATTACCATTCACCAACCTAATTTTCTGCCGTGGCCGGGCTTCTTCCATAAGTGGATGCTGGCCGATGCCATGGTGTTGCTGGACACCGTGCAATATGAGAAAAATGACTGGTTGAATCGCAACCGTATTAAAACGGCGCAGGGTGCGCAGTGGGTGACGGCGCCGGTACGCTACCGCTACCCACAAAAAATAAATGATGTGCCCGTTGCTGACCAGCGTTGGATACGCAAGGCTTGCCGCAGCATTGAACAGTCCTATGCAAAAGCCCCTTATTTTGCGGCATGCTGGCCCCAAGTACGGGGTATTCTGCAACAACCACATACCATGCTGCGCGATTTGAATGTGGCGCTGATCCGCGTTTTGGGTGAGGCTCTGGGATGCGGCGCACCTCTGCATCTGGCATCCAATCTTGAAGTGGACAGTACGGATCCGACGGAGCGCCTGATTGGCTTGTGTACGATCCTGCATGGCAGTGGCTATCTCTCCGGGCGAGAGGGCAGGATGTATTTGCAGCAGGAAAGGTTTGATCAGGCGGGTCTTACCCTGGATTTTCAGCAGGTGGAGGCGCCAGTCTATCCACAATTGCATGGTGATTTTATATCACATTTATCCGTGTTGGATGTGTTATTCAATACCGGGGCTGATGCTTCAGGGATTATTCGTGGAATGGGGGGGATAGTGCAATGAGTAGTAGAATTCTGGCGTTGGCGCCGCATCCTGATGACATAGAAATAGGTTGTGGTGGAACATTGGCGGTTTATGCGGATCAGGGCGCTGAAATACACCTGTTTGTAGCCTCGGATGGCGGTCATGGCGGTGATGGACCATTGCGCAGGTCCGAGCAGGAGAAATCCGCGGAAATTCTTGGTATTAAGGCGGTGCATTGGGGTGGTTTTGAAGATACAAAATTGCCGGGTGAAGGTGTGCTGATTCATGCCGTTGAGGGTATGGTAAAAGAGATCAGACCATCGATTGTGCTGGTCAATCACCATGAGGATACACATCAGGATCATCGGAAGCTGGCGCGGGCGGCACATTCGGCGACCCGCGATGTGCCCAGCGTCCTGGCCTACGAAACGCCCACGACCCGTGAATTTCTACCCACGGTATTCATGGATATACATGAGACCCTGTTTTCTAAATTCAAGGCGTTGGAGGCACACACTTCACAGGTGGAGCGAACCAATATCAAGGGATTGAATATTGTGGAAATAGCACTGGCCACGGCGCATTTTCGAGGCGTGCAAGGTAAGATGTCCTGTGCGGAGGCGTTCATGCCTATTCGTGTCCGGCTCTAGTCCGCACTATTCATTGAATAGCGTGGACTATCCCGCATGATTCCTCATTCGAGGCCGGTGTTCGGGGTTGCGTTCACTGATGCCGTCCGGCGCGTCGTGGAAAGCGGCCAACTTGCCAACGGTCTGGAATGCTCGGCACTGGAGGCGGAAACTGCCAAGCATATCGATATAAAACACGCAACAGCAGTGGATTCGGGCAGTAGTGCTCTGCTGCTGGCGCTTCATGCGCTGAAAATGAAGCGCGATATCCGCTGCGTGGGTATTCCCGCCTATGCCTGTCGCGCCATCCTGCATGCAGTCCGGGCCGTGGGAGCAAAACCGGTATGCATGGACTGTAACGATGATTTGCGGCTGGATGCGGCGCATGCAAGGAAAATTTCGGATGGACTGGATGCGGTGATTCTTGTGCATCCATTCGGCATGATTGAACCCATGGTGGGAGAGGCATGGCCCTGCCCGGTCATTGAAGATATTGCCCAGTCGGCAGGTGGCCGGATTGGTGGCCGGGCACTGGGCAGTTTTGGGGACGTTTCCATCACCTCCTTCTACGCAACCAAACCGTGGGGCGGCGCTTACGGCGGCATGGTATTGAGCGGGAAGGCGGATATTTGTGCCCAGGTCATGCAAATGCGTTGTGCGGACACGGCGGATGTATCGCTTCCTTATGCCGGTAATCACCAGCTTTCCGATATCCATGCTGCATTGGCCCGTACCCGTATATCAAAGGCGGCTGAAGAACGTGAGAGCCGGGTACGTCTGGCAAAAATTTATGATGCGTGGTTGTCTGAACGGGAGGCCGAACCCGTGGTGCGCGAGGGCGCATGCAACCATTACCGCTACATTGTGCGCGTGGATGACGCCTCTCGTGTTACTGGAATGCTTCGCTCCCACGGCGTGGCAGCCGCAAGACCGGTGGATGTGCCGATTTCCAGGTTGAACGGGCAGTATTGTTCGGGTGCGGAAAGAGCCTGGAAACAATGTGTTTCCCTGCCCTTACTCACCGATATGAGCAGGGATGAACTGACTTGTATAGAACAGGCGGTTATTGCATGCATGTGATGCTCGATCACTGGATTCCACGCCTGGCCGGGTTTGTAGCAGGCATCTTTTTCGCCCTGCCCTGGCTGGATATGGGTACTCTTGCACAAGGTGCCAGACTTATTTTTGCCTCCGCGTTGCTGACGTATGCCGCAATGCCGCTGGTCATTCATCTGGCTATCCGCATGGGCGCCGTCGATCACCCTGAAGCACGGCGAGTTCATCAAACACCGACACCCAGAATCGGAGGCCTGGCGGTCATTTTTTCCGTGAATATAACCCTGCTCCTGAATTTCAGCTATTCCGCCGAACTAAAAGGTGTATGCGTATCCGCTCTATTGGTGGCGCTGGTTTCGATGTGGGATGATGTGCGCGGACTATCCGCATCCTTCAAACTGCTGATGCAGCTTTTTTCCGTGCTTATCCTGCTTGGCTCTGGAGTAAGTCCGGATTTTGGGAACTACGGCTGGCTGATTGCCTATGTCGGCCCGATATGGGCGTTCCTGCTGAACAATGCGCTGGAAATAGCGTTGACCGCTCTGTGGGTCATTGGCATTACCAATGCTTTTAATTTTCTGGACGGCATCAATGGTTTAGCCGCCGCGCTGGCCGCCACGATTTGCCTGTTGATGGGGTTGCTGGCCGCAAGCACCGGGCAGGTGGACATGCTGCTTCTTTGTGTGGCAGTGGGCGGCGCAGCCCTCGGGTTTCTGCCCGATAATGCCCGTTATAAACGTCCGGCGCGCATCTTTCTCGGCGATACGGGAAGCACCTATATCGGCTGGATGATGGCGGGCATTGCGTTGATGGGAAATTGGTCGGATAAAGGGTTCATACAAGCTTACGCCGCGCCAATACTGATCTTTTCGGTGCCGATCTTCGACATGATTTATACGACGGTAGCACGTATCACCCGTGGCGATGTACACAATGTACGCGAGTGGATTGCCTATGTCGGGCGCGATCACCTGCACCACCGTCTGATGGACCTGGGCATATCGCAGGCGCATGCCGTGCTGGCCATTGTTGTTCTGTCGCTTATCAGTGGTCTGGCGGCGCTGGTCATTGTCAACGTTGGTTTATTGCAGGCATGGATTTTACTGACGCAGGCCATCGTGGTGTATGTGATGTTTAGTTTCGTCATGATTCGAGCCACCCAAAAGCTGCAACGGAACGACTGAAGGATTGATGAAGCATGCGGGCTGAATTGCTGGACCGCTGGCGGATTTTGCGGCGCGAACTGGACGGGCAAGGCGTAAAACTGTTGGCTGTTTCAAAGTATGCGGTACAAGCCGATGTGGCGCTGCTGGTTGATGCCGGACAGCAGGATTTTGCTGAATCAAGGCCACAGCAGTTGCGCGATAGAGCGGAGCGCTTCCCGTATGTGAACTGGCATATGGTTGGCCCGTTGCAGAGAAACAAAGCTAAATATATCGGCAGGCATGCGTTTATGTGGCACAGCGTGGAAGATATCGAAACGGCAAGGGCTGTTGCGGCGCATGTGCATGGCAGAAGGCTTTCTGTCATGCTGCAAGTCAATGTAGGTGGATTACCTCATCAACATGGTGTAAGCATGGGACAAGCTGCGTATATATTTGAACATTTAATGAGTATTTCCGCGCTTAGGGTTTGTGGTCTGATGTGTATGGCGCCTGGAAAGAGCGATGCACGGGTCTGTTTCCGGGCATTACGCCACTTGCGGGATCGCCTCGCCAGTGGAAGCCTGCGCCCGCCTCACGGTGCGGACCTCCATGATGCAGCTAAACTGGAATTATGCATGGGTATGAGCAGCGATTACCGTATGGCCGTTGAGGAAGGTTCGGACATGGTGCGCTTGGGCACGGCCCTGTTCGGATAGTAGAACACAGCGTGACGGCTGGGCAGGGTTAATGTAGCTGCCCGGATTTGCTACAACCCAGATACAAGTAAAACAAAGGAAGGTGTGGATGCAAGACCTTAATATAAGTTTTATCGGCGGTGGTAATATGGCCGAAGCTTTGTTGTCCGGGCTTATCCGATCCGGACATGCACCAGAGAAATTGACGGTTAATGATATTCAGGCCAAACGCCTTGATGAACTGAAACAGACGTACGGCGTGAACATAACGCGGAACGTTGTTGAGGCTCTCACCGGAGCGGAAGCGCTGGTGCTTGCGGTGAAACCCCAACAGATAGGCGGGGTATTGAAAAATATTTCCGGAAAAACAGGTAAGGAAACAACGATCATCAGTATTGCCGCCGGCGTCAGCATCCAACATTTACGCGAGAGCCTGGGTGACGATGTTTGTCTGGTTCGCGCCATGCCCAATACACCCTGTCTGGTGGGTGCGGGTATGTCCGTTCTGTTCTGTGATGCGGGAAAAGATCATTGCGGTCGCGCTGAATATATTTTGTCCCTGTCAGGGGAAACCGCATGGGTGGATGATGAAAACCTTCTGCATGCCGTCACGGCCATATCCGGCAGCGGACCGGCCTATTTCTTCCTGTTGGCGGAATTGATGCAGGCCAGTGCCCATGCATTGGGGCTGCCGGAGGCGTTGAGCCGTACTCTGGTGACTCAAACGTCTCTGGGGGCGAGCCGGATGCTGGCGGAAAGCGGTAAATCGGCGGAAGAATTGCGGCAGCAAGTCACCAGCCAGGGGGGCACGACCGAAGCTGCCCTTGAGGTCATGTTTGAGGCCGGTCTGCCGGAAGCGGTGCGTAAGGCTATTGCCGTTGCCGCTAAACGCTCAAAAGCACTCGCCTGATGTTTATGATGGGTTATTTTCTACAGGCACTGGCAGGTGTGGTGCATGTACTGTTCATGGCGGTTATTTTTGTGGTGATCGCGCGCGCTGTCCTGTCATGGGTGTCGCCCGATCCGTATAACCCCATTGTCCGCGTCATTATCCAACTCTCCGAGCCTTTATTATATCCCATCAGGAGCAGGATGCCTGCCTTTGGCGGAATAGATTTCTCGCCCATGCTGCTGATTCTGGCTGTTGCTTTCCTGGACAACTTCCTGGTGCCCAGTTTGCAACGCATCGCGCTGAATCTGCTTTCGTGAATGTAACGACTCAGATGGCCCTTGATTTGCCCGATAACTGCGTCGAACATGCTCGAGTGCGGGAACACACTGCGCGTGTTTTCCTTGTTCTCGAACAAATCAAGAACCATCTGAGCCGTTACGGGGGCTGTTGCATGCGTGCCGATGAGTAGTTACCCGTGAGTGACGTTGATGATGCCATTACAGTCGGAAAGGGGGGTGTCTATGTCAATGTGCACGCCCAACCGGGTGCGCGAAAACCTCAGATACGCGGCATGCATGGCGATGCGATAAAGATAGCCGTACATGAAGTCGCTCAGGATGGGAAGGCCAACGATGCGCTGGTTCGTTTTGTGGCGGATACCCTGAATTGCTCTCGCCAACAGATCGAGGTGACATCCGGTCATACCTCACGCCACAAACGCCTTTTCATTTCCGGAGACGTATATGAAATTGCGGAACGTATCAGGAAAATGATCAATGGCGCTTGATTCGGTCACTAAAAACTCCTTGATTTATACGCCCATTCATGGGCGTTCTGATTACTTCGCAAGAAGTCATCATGCTTGAACGCATGGCCGCGCGACCCATACCCTGGTTGTTGCTTATTTGTGCGGTGAATTTCGCCTTTATGCTGGGCGGTAATTCCCTGTGGGATGTGGATGAAGCAAACAATGCTGTATGCGCGCATGAAATGCTTGCGGCGGGTAACTGGTGGGTGCCCGTATTCAATGGGGGGCTGCGGTTTGATAAACCGATTCTCCTCTACTGGCTGATGATGCCGCTGTTTCATGCGTTCGGCGTGCATGAGTGGACGGCACGCCTGCCATCAGCGGTGGCGATTACTGCTCTGGTGATGGTCGTCTTTTATTTCGGCAGACGCATGGCGGATACGCGCACTGGTCTGATTGCCGCATTGCTGCTCGCCAGCAGTCTCCACATGGTGGTAATTGCCCGTGCGGCGACGCCCGACCCCCTGCTCATTCTTTGTATTGGCTTCGCGCTGGCTGCTTTCCTCTGTTTTTACCTTGAGGGTCTGAACAATCATCGCCTTTTAATGGCTGCTTATGTGGCGCTAGGTTTCGGCGTGCTGGCCAAGGGACCCGTGGCCATCCTGCTTCCGGCGCTGGTGATGCTGGTGTTTCTTCTGATGATGGGGCAAAGGAAGCACATCGGAAAATTCCGACCCGTGTCCGGCCTATGCGTCATTCTTCTCGTGGCCTTGCCCTGGTATATTACGGTGGGCGTATTGACCGATGGCGTATGGCTGAAAGGATTTCTGCTGCATCATAATATTGATCGCTTCATTGAGCCGCTACAGGGGCATCGCGGGTTCCCGGGATTCTACATTCTGACCTTCCTGGTCGGCTGGTTTCCATGGAGCGGCTTATTGGCTGCAACGACCATCTTCGGTTCATGGCGCATGGCCGCATTAAGAGAGAATCCCGCACGGCTTTTCCTGCTGTGCTGGATCGGCGTATTTCTGGTATTTTTCACCCTCGCCAGCACCAAGCTTCCAAATTATGTCCTGCCAGCTTTTCCAGCCGCGGCATTGTTGATGGCCTTTTGGGTGGAGAAGCATGAGAAAAGGGCCAACGTCTGGTTAACACGGGGGGCGTTGGCGTCATCCTTGATCATGGTGGTCGGCGCAAGTGTCGCGCTGCAGAAGCAGTGGCCTGGCGAGTGGGTCTATGCGCTGTCTTTTGTTCCACTGATGATAGCTTCAGGCATGAGCCTGCGAGCAAAATTTACACATGCCCTGCCCTGGATTACCGCGGGCATGACAGCCAGCGTTATCCTGCTCACCGGGTGGGCGCTTCCCGGATTCGACCATCACAAGATTACGCCTGCATTTGCCGCTGCCGCCAATCGGGCGGGTTTTCACGGGGAATCGCTTGCAACCTACCGTTATTTCCAGCCATCATTGCTCTATTATCATGGTGGTCGTTTGCCCATGCTGACCAATATGCACGATGTTGCGGCCTGGCTGATGCAGGGCAAAGCGCTGGTATTGCCGCAGAAGGCATTGAGTGATTTTCCTTCTGCTATTTTGCCTTATCTGGTCATTCATAAGCGCGGTTTTGGCATGGTTGCCAGGAAATGGTTATTACTGATCAGTTTAAGACCTGTGAAGGGGTTAACATGGCCCAGGAATTGATCTCCATTGTTGTACCGCTATACCGCGAAGAAGAAAACATTTTTCCGCTGATTGAGGAGATAGCGCAGGCTTTGCGCGATATTCCCTACGAACTGATTCTGGTCGATGACGGGTCTGATGACGGAACGTTTTCCCGGATCGAGGAGGCTTGCACGAATCATCGCCACATTACGGGGATTCAGTTGCGGCGGAATTTTGGCCAGACAGCAGCCATGAATGCCGGATTTGAGGCTGTCCGCGGCGAATATGTCGTGTACATGGATGGTGATTTACAAACGGACCCCAAGGATATTCCAAAGCTACTGGCACGCCTGAAACAGGACGATCTGGATCTGGTGAATGGCTGGCGCAAGAACCGTAAGGATCCCGGCATGACACGCAACCTCCCGTCGCGTATCGCCAATGCCCTGATTCGCCGATTAACCGGGGTTCGCATGCATGATTACGGTTGCCCGATGAAACTGATGCGGGTTGAGATTGCTCGCAACCTTCGCCTTTATGGGGAACAGCATCGTTTTCTTCCGGCCATGGCGGCGTTGTATGGCGCACGTATTGGCGAGGAGGAGGTTGTGCACCGGCCAAGACGATTTGGTGAAAGCAAGTACGGCCTGGGACGCACCGTTCGCGTGCTGGTGGATCTGCTACTGGTATTGTTTTTTCTACGCTTTACTGACCGGCCATTGCAGTTCTTTGGTTCAACCGGCCTGTTGAGTTTCACGACAGGAATCGGTATTGATGCCTGGTTAAGCATGAGTAAGATTTTTTTCGGAGAAGATCTCGCGGGTAGGCCCATGTTGCAATTGGGGTCGCTACTGATCGTGAGTGGTATGCTGTTGTTCGGCATTGGACTGATCCTTGAGATGCAGGTACGCACCTATTACGGATTTACCGGACGACGCTACTATGCTATTCGCAAGAAAGTCGGAACGCAAAAGCGGGAAGACCATTCCTGAAGCGCCGCTGAAACAGATGTTAAAGCTCGCGATCAAACTGGGCATAAGCCTGCTGTTCCTGGCAGGCGTGGCCCACTCCATTGACCTTGGCAACGTGTTGGAACGCTTGAAAAACATTAACATTCTGTGGGTGGTCCTGGCCTGCCTCTGTTTGATGAGCGGCCAGTTGTTGTCCGCTATGCGCTGGACATGGCTGGCGCGAGGTTTGGGCTTGGCGGTGCGCGTTTCCCGCAAGATCCAACTGTATTTTCTGGGAATGTTTCTGAGCTTGTTTTTGCCCTCCATCGTTGGCGGTGATGTGGCGCGTGGATATCTGCTGGCGCGTGGCAGGAAAGATGCGGGATGGGCGGCGGCGGCCAGCGTCATTCTGGACCGCGTTAACGGTGTAGCCGGATTGACGATCATCGCCACCCTTTGCATGTTCGAACTGGATATCCCCCGACATTGGGTGCTCATGTGGCTGGGCGCGGTATTGATTCTGTGGACCGGCATGCTGACCTATTCATTCTGGCATCGAAGATTGCCACGATTGATGAAACGGTGGCAATCTCTGCCTATTGATCAGCCTGCTTTTCACCGCGCCTGGTGGAAGAGTCTACCTCTATCCATCTTTTTTCAGGTGTTGGTGGTGGAGACGCATGTCATTCTCGGGCATGCCGCCGGTCTGCAAATGCCCTGGCCCGCCTATGGGGTTATGGTTTGCCTGGTTGCACTGGCATCGGCCATTCCTGTTTCCTTTAACGGCTTTGGTATTCGGGAGGCCGGTTATGTCGGGTTTGCGGTGTATTTCGGCGGTGACGCGGAAGCGGCGGCGGCCATGGCCGCATTATGGGTCATCGTGCTTGCGATTGCGGCCCTGCCGGGGGCGTGGGTGTTATGGAGAATGGGGGGAAGTGCTGCGATCAGGCGACAGACCTAGGGAATCTCCATGCGCCGGGGATGCCGGGTCAGGTTCTCACATCCATCGTGGCGTACCGCCACCATATCTTCCAGTCGCACGCCGCCCAGACCGGGATAATACAGACCTGGCTCAACGGTCACGACATTTCCGGTATGCAATAGATCATCGCGGATAGAAATTCGTGGCGATTCATGCACATCCAGTCCGACGCCATGCCCCGTGCCGTGGAAGAAGCCCGTCTGCCGTCCGCGCTGCATTCCCGTACGAAAACCGCATGCTTCGAAATGCCGCGCAATGGACTGATGAATTTTTTTCCCATGGGCGCCATCGCGCACCATCGACAGGCCGATGTCCTGCCCTTCCCGTACCGTGAGGTAGAGTTTACGCACATCACGATTCGCTTTCCCCTTCACATAGGTGCGCGTCATGTCGCCCCAGTAGCCTGAAGCCAGAAGCCGTGGAAAGATATCGATAATGATGGGTTGATGTGCTCTTAAATAACCCTGGCCTATTTGATGCGGGTCGGCTGCTTCGCGCCCGCAAGCCACAATAGTATGGGATGGAATAGCGCCATGTGCGATGAGGAAGGTTTCAATGGCGCCGCGAACATGGCCGGACTTCATCTTCCCGCCCGTTTCCGGATGACGCAGGATGCCATCATCGCCAATGGATGATGCGGCCAGAAATTGTTCAGCAGTACGCATGGCTTGCCGGGTTATGCGTTCCGCCTTCCTTAACTGGCTGATCTCATATTCGGATTTAATAGCGCGCTCGGGAAAGATGGCACCGGAACAGGGTGTGACTTCAAAACCCCATGCGCGCATCCGTTCGGCGTACATGAGCGGAAAATGCCCCGGTACGCAGACGGAACGGATACCATGCTCATGCAAAAAAACGGCAGCAGCGGCTTCCAGGCCCTCTTTCCAGCCCAGCTTGTTGGCCTTCTCATGCCATGGTGTATCCAGGTGGACGTACGCGAGTTTGGAGTCCTTGCGGGCGCGGTCCACTTCCAGAGGGGAGAATAATCCGTGCCACTCCCCATCCAGGGCGATGGCAATAAAAGCATCGGGAACGAACAGGCCGGTGGCATAGAGCATGTCGGCATCGTGTTCGGAAGCGGCAATCATGAGTTTGACGGTTTGAGTCATGGCGTCTCCCCTGATTCAGATTCAATCAAGTCACGAATATTGACTGTGGCCAGGGTGTCCCTTCGTTCCCGATCGAGGCGAAAATAGAGCCCGGCCAGTGTACGGCCCAGCGGCGTATCACACCAGTTCTCCGGGATACACATCGTTTTTCCGGCCAGCGCATCGTAAACCTCGGTAAGGTAGAGGCGGCTTGTGTTCATGCCGGGGATCCATACCTCCGTGCCATTGTCATTGACAGTGCGCAACAGGCCCTTCTTGCACAAAAGATCCAGCCATTCTTGCAGAATATTGTCTGGCACGCCTGTTTCGCGGGTCAGGGCATCCATGCGTAACATGTGACCGTCCTGTAACGCTTCTGCGGCGCGAACCAGGATCAGGTGTGCGAAGAATTGTTGTACGCCGGGTTGTACGAAGGTGACATTCCTGCGATGGGATTGTTCGGGGTGTTGCAGACAAAAGACGATTTCCGAACCCATCAGCACCACCACCCAGACGAGGTATAGCCAGATCAGGAATATCGGGAGCGCCCCCAGCGCCCCGTACAGGCGTTCATAATGAACCAGTTCGGTTACATAAAAAGTAAAGCCGTATTTCATCAGTTCAAATAACGCACCGGCAATCAATCCGCCACTGATGGCAAAACGGAAGGGTACGCGCGTATTGGGCAGCACCATATACAACGCAGCCAGCGCCAGCGAGGACATTATCCAGGGAATGAGGAAGGGTGCTTCCCGCAGGGTTGCCACATGCACCGTAGCATCACGCAGGAGTGGAAGCGCGGCAAAGTACGAAGTGATGGTTATGGATGCTCCGATTAGAACGGGGGCAAGCGTGAGTGTTGCCCAGAACGCCGCGAATTTGGATAGCCATGGGCGGGTGCGGGTAATACGCCAGATATAGTTAAAGGCTTCCTCTACGGTATTCAGCAATGCCGTAGCGGTAAGTAGAAGGCCGATAATGCCAAAGGTGGAAAGGGCGGCTGTTTTGCTGGCAATACCGCCCAGGTACCTTTCTACCTCTTCGTGGCTGGTCGGTAACAGATTACTAAGCAGCATGTCGCGTATTTTTCCGGCAACCTCGTCAAAGGCATGGAAACTGGTAAATACCGATACACCCAGGGCGATCAGGGGCACAATGGCCAGGAGGGAGGCATAGGCAAGCGCGGAGGCCCGCTGGATACACTGGTCCTGCACAAAACGGCGGCCTGTCCGATGTAAAAAGCGCAGCAAATGCATGGCATGACGCTTAAGCGCCGGCAGGCTGGCGATATCCGCCACATCCATTTCCAGCAGGTGTATCACCGCCTGGCGTTTCGATTTTGTATTCAGCGTTCACTCCCCTTTGGATCTGGTCTGACCCGTGTGCAAGGGCCCGAAGCGAGTCATCCGGTGGTCATATGCAAGGCGCGCTCCCCGCCGCAATGGTTGTTCCATTGCAAGGGAGCGTAACGCAGCAGATGGCCGCCGGATGGCCCGCCCGAAGGGAGCCCTTGCACACGGATCATACCTGCGTTGCGGCGCTTGCCAAT